>CAJPNA010000096.1 GCA_905371865.1 uncultured Carnobacterium sp. | reverse complement strand
ATGGTTTGGTTCAATGGTACCTCTTATGATTGCGTATTATATCTTTAAAAATAAGATTCAAAATGGAGCAGAGCAGTAGTATCAAGCTACTGTTCTTTTTTTGCTTCAAATTATGGTATAATAAAACGAATATGCATATAGCGTGGTGACTTCATGAAAACAGATATTAAAATTGCACAGGAAAACCAAATGCAACCCATCACAGTGATTGCGGAAAAGCTTCATTTAACTACTGATGAAATAGAACCATATGGAAAATACAAAGCAAAGATTGATAAGACTGATATTCATAACCAAGAGAATTTTGGGAAACTGATTTTAGTGACATCGATGAACCCGACTCCTGCTGGAGAGGGAAAGTCTACAGTAACAGTTGGGCTTGGGGACGCACTTACGGCTATTGGAAAGAAAACAGCCATTGCACTTCGTGAACCATCTCTAGGACCAACTCTTGGACTCAAAGGGGGAGCTACAGGTGGCGGTTATGCGCAAGTTGTTCCCATGGAAGAAATCAATTTGCATTTCACAGGTGATATGCATGCCCTAACGACAGCAACAAACCTGTTATCTGCCATCATCGATAATCATATTCATCAAGGAAATGAATTAGAAATCGATCCTAGCCGCATTGTTTGGAAGCGGGCCTTGGACTTAAATGACCGAGCGTTGCGAGAAACTAAAATCGGACTGGGAGGTCCAGTAAATGGAACACCGCGTAAAGACGGTTTTGATATTACGGTCGCAACCGAAATGATGGCGGTACTTTGCCTGGCGAGTGATTTAAGTGACTTGCAACGACGCGTTTCAAATATTCTCGTGGCGTATACAAAATCAGGAGAACCTGTTACCGTGTTTGATTTAGGTGCGGAGGGAGCAATTACTGCATTACTCAAAGAGGCGATGAAGCCTAACCTTGTGCAGACATTGGAACATACACCGGCCATTGTTCATGGGGGGCCATTTGCTAATATCGCACACGGCTGTAATAGTGTGGTGGCGACGAGAATGGCATTGACACTTGCAGATTATGTAGTGACCGAAGCGGGGTTCGGGGCTGACCTTGGTGCGCAGAAATTCCTCGATATTAAAGTTCCTGTTCTTGGAAAAAATCCAGATGCAGTTGTACTTGTAGCGACCATTCGTTCGACGAAAATGCATGGTGGTGTTTCGCTCGATGAACTCGCAATTGGTGAAAATCTCGAGGCGATTCGTGAAGGTTTCAAAAATGTACGAAAACATATCGAAAACTTACAAGCTTATGGTTTACCAATCGTTGTAGCCTTAAATGAATTTTTAACAGATACAAAAGATGAACAAGCCCTCTTTATGGAATTATGCCATGAGATGGGTGTGGATTGTGTTCTTACGAGTGTGTGGGAACATGGAAGTCAAGGCGGGTTGGCGCTAGCAGAGAAAGTGGTCCATTTATGTGATACGGAATTGACTTTCCAAGCAACGTATGATATGAATGCGACGATTCGTGAAAAAGTTGAAACGATTGCCAAGAACATTTATGGTGCTACAAATATTCATTATTCAGACGAAGCACTTACACAATTGAAGGAATTCGAAAAACAGGGATGGAACCATCTGAATGTGTGTATTGCCAAAACGCCATACTCATTCTCAGATAATGCGAAATTAAAAGGACGACCAACAGATTTCGATATTACGATTCGTTATTTCGTCCCTAAACTCGGTGCTGGATTTATTGTAGCGTTAACGGGAACAGTTTTAACAATGCCTGGACTTCCAAAAGTACCCGCAGCCTTAGGAATTACTGTTAGTGAAGATGGAAAAATTCAAGGCCTCTATTAGAGGTGATGAAAGGAGTTTGCATGAAAGATTTTAGAGTAGATCATTTAAAAAAATCTTATGGTGCAAAAACACTATTAGAAGATGTTTCTTTTATTATCAATGAAGGAGAACATGTAGGTCTCATTGGACAAAATGGGACTGGTAAAAGTACGCTTCTTTCGATTTTAGCTGGGGTCGATTTTGCAGAATCAGGAGATATCACAACTTCAAATGACTATAGAATTAGATATTTATCTCAACAACCGGAACTAGACGATGAAGATACAATTTTTGAAGCGTTATATAAAGGCGATCATCCAACATTAAAAGTTGTTCATGATTTTGAAGAAGTGGTGGAACAATTACGCAAAAATCCAACTTCCCAAAGCCTTACTAAACGCTATAGTGTCCTTGAGCAAAAGATGAATGAAATTGATGGATGGCAAGTAGAAGTCCAAATTAAAACTATTCTTCAGAAACTGGGATTGACGGATATCCAAAAGAAGGTCGGGACATTATCTGGTGGACAGAAGAAACGTGTTGGTCTTGCAAAGGTATTGATGGAAGAACCGGATTTACTCTTACTAGATGAGCCGACAAACCACTTAGACCTTGAAGCGATAGAATGGTTGGAAGGATACTTAGCCAGTTATAAAGGTGCAATGATGCTTGTTACCCATGATCGTTACTTCCTAGAACGTGCGGTAACGCATATGTTTGAATTGGTCAATGGTCGTATTGAAGCCTATGAAGGAAACTATGAGTCTTACTTAGAGCAAAGAAGCCAAAGAGAGCAAATTGCAACTCGTATGAGCCAAAAGCAAAAACGATTATACCAGAGCGAATTAGAATGGATGCGCCAAGGTGCAAAAGCTCGTACGACAAAACAACAAGCGCGCATTCAGCGATTTGAAGCATTAGAAAAAGATGTTAAACAGACAACAAGTCAAGAAAAATTAGTAATGGATTTTGACCAAACGAGAATTGGCAAACGGGTCTTCCAATTCAATCAGACTTCTCTTTCTATTAACGGACAGGATATTGTTAAAAACCTTGACTGGATTATTCAAAGCCAGGCCCGAATTGGGATTGCTGGTGTAAATGGAGTTGGGAAATCAACCTTTCTGAATGCGATAGCTGGGAAAATTCCATTTGACAGTGGTCAGTTTGTTGTGGGGGAGACTGTTCGTATTGCCTACTACAAGCAACAAGATGAAGATATCCCAATGGATAAACAATTGATTCAGTACTTACGTGAGGAAGCAGAAGAAATTAAACGTGCAAATGGAGAAGTGGAATCCATTTCTGAATTGCTGGAGACTTTTTTGTTTCCAAGACATTTGCATGGAGCATATATTCACACACTATCCGGAGGAGAAAGAAGAAGGCTTTATTTACTCCGTTTATTAATGACAAAGCCGAATGTTTTATTGCTGGATGAGCCAACAAACGATTTAGATATCGATACATTAACCGTATTAGAAGATTTTCTTCAATCATTTAATGGAGCAGTTCTCATTGTGTCTCACGATCGTTATTTCTTAGATAAAACGGTGGAACAATTATTTGTTATCCGAGGAGAAGGTCAAACGGAATTGTTCTATGGGGCTATGAGTGATTATTTAGAACAAGAAAAGAGTTTATCGAAAGTAGTTGTTGAAACTCCAAAAGTGGAAAAAAGTAAAGAGGAGACTACTAAGTTAACTCCAGCCAAGAAAATGACGTATCAAGAGAAGAAAGAATGGGAAACCATTGAGACGACGATACAAGAGTTAGAAGAAAAAATGGAATCTTTACAAAGTGAAATGAATGCCAATGCGCAAGATTTTGCAAAATTACAAGCATTACAAGAAGAACTCGATAAAACAGAAGAAGCAGCTGCAAACGCCTATGAACGTTGGGAATATTTAGCAGAATTAGCTGGGAACTAATAGAAAGGAACAGACATGACGAAGCAGTATAAAGAGTTATTAACAAAAATTTTAGAAGAGGGTACGACAAAAACAGATCGTACTGGAACAGGAACGAAGAGTATTTTTGGGTATCAAATGCGTTTTGATCTTCAAAAAGGATTTCCGCTTTTAACGACTAAAAAAGTTCCTTTTGGATTAATTAAGAGCGAGTTATTATGGTTTTTACACGGAGATACAAATATCAAGTATTTATTGGAGCATAATAATCACATATGGGATGAATGGGCTTTTGAACGCTATGTTTCTTCGCCAAAATATACAGGTCCAGATATGACGGATTTTGGTCGTCGATGCTTAGAAGATGAAGCATTTAACGAAGTATACCAAGAAGTGAAAAAAGACTTCTGTGAGAGAATTTTAACGGATGATGCGTTTGCAGCGGAGTTCGGAGAATTAGGGAATATTTATGGTTCGCAGTGGCGTCATTGGAAAACTTCAAAAGGAGAAACCATTGACCAAATCGAAGACTTACTCAACTTGTTGAAGAATTCTCCAGATTCACGTCGGATGATTGTTTCTGCTTGGAATCCAGAAGATGTTCCAAGTATGGCTCTTCCACCATGCCACACGATGTTCCAATTTTATGTTGCGGATGGGAAATTAAGTTGCCAATTATATCAACGTAGTGCTGACGTGTTCCTCGGAGTACCGTTCAACATCGCTAGCTATGCCTTACTAACACATTTGATTGCTAATGAAGTAGGTTTAGAAGTAGGTGAATTTGTCCATACTTTAGGTGATGCACACATTTACTTAAATCATATGGAACAAGTAGAGACGCAATTAGCGCGCAAAGAGATGGCCTTACCTACACTAGTTTTAAAGCATCCTGAGAAATCGATGTTCGATATTGATGTTACAGATGTCGTGGTCGAAGGATATCAATCACATCCAACTATTAAAGCACCTATTGCTGTTTAATGCAGGAGGAAAAGTATGCTAATTTATATTTGGGCACAAGATGAGAATGGCCTAGTCGGAAAAGATGGGATACTTCCTTGGCGTTTGCCGAATGATTTGAAGTTCTTTAAAGAAGTCACGATGGGGCAAACAATTTTAATGGGTCGAAAGACTTTTGAAGGAATGGGCAGTCGCTTACTTCCGGGGCGACAAACCATCATCCTAACCACTAGCTCGGATTATATTGTTCCTGGTGCAGAAGTCGTTACAAATGTTGAGGAGATTGTTGAAGACAGTCAACATGAGGATATTTATGTTTGTGGTGGAGCACAAGTTTATAACCTGTTAAAAAATCATGTGGAGCTTCTCTATTGTACGAGAATTCATGCTAGTTTTGAGGGAGATACTTATTTTCCAACAGAATTTCCTTGGCACGATTTTATTAAAGTAAAATCGTTAGAAGGGAAAATGGACGAAAAAAATCTCTATCCTCACACCTTTGAAATTTATGAACGAAAAGAGGGTTCTTATGACCACTTGGCATGATGTGATTGGGGAAGAAAAAGAAAAGGAATACTTTAAAAAGGTTCGTTTGTTTGAAAGAGAAGAACGAAGTCGACATCAGGTTTTTCCAAAAGCGGAGAATGTATTTAAGGCGCTTGAACTCACACCATTTGATCAAGTGAAAGTGGTTATCTTAGGTCAAGACCCTTATCACGGAGAACATCAAGCGCATGGACTTAGTTTTTCAGTACAACAAGGCGTGGCACTTCCCCCTTCCTTGCAAAACATCTATAAGGAAATGGAAGATGATTTAGGAATTCCGGTAGCGAAGACTGGAGAGTTAACCTCTTGGGCAAAGCAAGGGGTGCTCCTCCTCAACACCGTTTTAACAGTCCGAGCACATGAAGCGAATAGTCATCGTGGAATGGGATGGGAAACTTTTACGGATGCAGTGATTTCATCGTTAAATAAAAGTGATCACCCAATCGTATTTCTTTTATGGGGGAAACCAGCGCAATCCAAAGAAAAATTGATTACAAATGCGAAACACTTGATTTTAAAGTCACCGCATCC
>CAJPNA010000095.1 GCA_905371865.1 uncultured Carnobacterium sp. | reverse complement strand
ACAGTCAATATGAAATTCTACAAACAGGGATTAAAGTTATTGACCTTTTAGCACCCTATCTTAAAGGTGGTAAAATCGGATTATTCGGTGGGGCCGGTGTTGGGAAAACTGTATTAATTCAAGAGTTGATTCATAATATCGCTGAAGAACTTGGTGGTATTTCAGTATTTACAGGGGTAGGAGAGCGTACTCGTGAAGGGAACGACCTTTATCATGAAATGCAAGACTCAGGTGTATCTGCTAAAACAGCGATGGTGTTCGGACAAATGAACGAACCACCAGGAGCTCGTATGCGTGTAGCACTAACAGGGTTAACGATTGCGGAATACTTCCGTGATATGGAAAAACAAGACGTGCTTTTATTCATCGATAACATTTATCGTTTCACACAAGCAGGTTCAGAAGTATCAGCGTTACTTGGACGTATGCCTTCTGCCGTAGGATATCAACCAACACTAGCAACTGAAATGGGTCAATTACAAGAACGTATCAGTTCAACAAAAGATGGTTCTATTACATCTATTCAAGCGATTTACGTGCCAGCCGATGACTATACTGACCCTGCTCCAGCAACAACATTCGCCCACTTAGATGCAACAACAAACTTAGAGCGTCGTTTAACAGAACAAGGGATTTATCCAGCGGTAGATCCGCTTGCTTCAACTTCAAGTGCACTTAGTCCAGAAATTGTAGGGGAAGAGCACTATGAAGTAGCGATGAAAGTACAACAAATGCTTCAACGTTATCGTGAATTACAAGATATTATCGCTATTTTAGGGATTGATGAATTATCCGACAGCGAAAAAATCATTGTAAACCGTGCAAGAAGAATTCAATTCTTCTTATCACAAAACTTCCACGTGGCAGAAGCCTTTACTGGACAACCTGGTTCATACGTTCCAATTAAAGATACAGTTCGTGGATTTAAAGGAATTATTGATGGATTATATGATGATATTCCAGAAGATATGTTCCGTAACGTAGGACCAATCGAAGACGTGATTAAAAAAGCTAAAGCAGCAGGGTTTTATGGAGGAAACTAAAGATGGCTGAACATGAATTACTGGTCGTTGTCACAACACCAGAAGGAAAAGTGTATAACCATCGTTCCTATTCTGTGAGTGCCGATGCAGTCGATGGTGGAATCACCATACTACCGCATCATGCTCCAATCATGCTTCCTTTAAAAATCGGGGCACTTCGAGTGAAACGATTCTTAGAGGATTCGCCAACTGATTATATTGCAATCGGTGGTGGAGTTATGGAAGTGCGGGATAATGTCGTAACGATTATTGCCAACGTGGCTGAACGTGCTAGAGACATTGATGTGACTCGTGCAGAGCAAGCAAAAGATAAAGCTGAAAAAGTTATTAGTGATAGTACTCGTTCTCAAAGCGATGTAGAGCGTGCAAAAATCGCTTTAAGTAAGGCAATCAACCGTATTGGTGTTTCTAAACATAGAAGAAAATAAGAGAGGATGGTTTATCCTCTCTTTTCTTGTCGATACGAAAAAAACTAGCAGAGATTTCTGCTAGTTTTTTGATTTTATAAGATTTCTTTGATGTATGTTTCGAGTTCTTCTTGAGTCAGAATACCGGCTATTTTTTTAATAATCTTTCCATCTTTATCAACAAAGATTAGGGTTGGAATCTCTGTAATCTCATGATATTTTTGGAAGCTTGAATCAACATCAGCATAATAATTGAGAGATAGAGAATGTTCTTTTAAGTATTTCTTTCCGTTCTCGATTGGTTCTTTCTGACTGATCATCGCTACACCAACAAATTCAACTTTGTCCGCATATTTTTCTTTTAATGTATTTAAAATAGGGAGCTCTTGTTGACAGTCGGGACACCAACTTGCCCAAGCATAATAGACTGTTGGTTTTCCGTTAAAGTCTTTTTCTGTTAATTTCTTTCCGCTTGCGTCTTGGAATACGACGTTTGCATCTGCAGGCTTGCTGCTGGATGGTAAAAAATAAAATATCGCTAAGCTAGAAACAAGAATAGCTACAAGGGCGAGTAAAACTTTTTTCATAAAATCCTCTTTCTAATGATTATTCGTGAATATCAAACACGTATTTATGCCCTTGAGTAAGGCTGTGGTAGAATCCTTTACCGTTATATAAGTGGAATACTTGAACTCCAGCAATGTCTTCTTCGTTAGGGTAAACATCTTTTACGAATGGATTATCTTGTAACACTTCTTCTAGACGTTCACGACCGATTTCTTTAACAACACCTTCGATACGAATCACTTGAATTAAGTAGTCTTCGCTCTTCATGGCAGTAATGGCAACTTTTTGATTCTTTTGCAGTTGTTTATAGAAATTTGTTTTAGGACTTGTCATAAAGAATACACCTTTTTCATTCGCAACACCGATATGAATATGACGTGCGTGAGGTTGATTATTTTCATCTGCAGTCGAAATAACAGCTACATTAATTTCTTCTAAAATACTTAAAATTTCATTGACTTCCATGGTGATTTCTCCTTACCGTTTTCTTTTTATTTTATCATATATTTGAATATGAAAGAAGACTTGCGATTTCATCTCGAATTTGTTCAGGCGTTGTAGTAGGGGCGAAGCGTTTTAAAATTGTTCCGTCCTTAGCTACGAGAAATTTCGTAAAATTCCATTTGACCTTTTCCCCTAAGAGGCCTGCAGTCTCTTTCTTTAATTGGGCAAATAATGGATGTGTTTCTGGACCATTTACCTTTACTTTACCAAACATTGGAAAAGTAGTATTGTACGTCAATTGGCAATGTGCGACTGCTTGTTCAGCAGTGAGGGGTTCTTGGCCAGCAAATTGATTACAAGGGAATCCTAGAACAGCAAAACCTTTGTCTTTGAACTCCAAATAGAGTTTTTCTAGTCCTTCAAATTGTGGGGCAAGCCCGCATCCGCTGGCTGTATTCACAATGAGTAGTAATTGGCCTTTATAGTCTTCTAGAGTAGTTACCTCTCCACTGACGGTAGGGACTTCGATTTCATAAATTGACATCTATTTTCCTTCTTTCTTAAATAAGGCCATAGTGTTTTAAACCATTCACAATGCCGTTATCTGTGTTATCCGTTGTAATAAATTCAGCAATTTCTTTTAAGATTGGAAGAGCATTTCCCATTGCCACAGGATGCTGAACAGCTTGAAGCATTTCAATATCGTTTGGACCGTCACCAAAGGCAAATGTTTTAGCGTCTACTTGGTTTAAATGTTCTAAGAAGCGTTTGATTCCTTCGGCCTTTGAATTTCCTTTAGAAATCACATCAACAGAATACGGTGTGTTACGAAGGAAATCAAGGTTTTGGAAAGCAACTTTATATTTTTTTTCTGCAGGTGGAAGAGAGATAAAAAGCATCATATTAATTGGATTTTCTTTATAAAAATCTTCTTTAAGTGCGGGAGGGTTAGAGTGAATAAATCCATATGCATCTTTAGCTCCTGCGGAAGCTTCTACCAGATAAAACTGTTCGTGATTATAGACAGTGAGCCCATAACCATCATCTTTCACCATTTGATGAAATTTCTCAACTGTTTCAGTTGGAATTTCTGAAGAATATACAATCTGTTCTTGATAAAGAACAACTTGACCGTTCATAAAAATTCCTGAGTGGATATTTGCACTCTCCATAATATCGCGTGTTTCAGCAGGAGAACGACCTGTTGCGATAAAGGGCTCATACCCATTGTCTTTTAGTGTTTGAATGGCTTCGGCTGTGGCAACGTCCACTTTTGACTCCCCGTTTAATAGTGTTCCATCCAAATCAAAAAATACAAAACCTTTCATTCCCTCACTCCATTCGTTTAGTCTTATTTTAGTATACCATGTTTTAAAGGATTTTAATTGTAGTTCGAATTGAAAGCATTTCGCGTGAAAGAGTAGAATTATCGTAGTTTTTATGTTAAAATTGAAAAGAATTTTAGTTAAGGAGGGAATCCTTTGTACAATTTGATTTTATCACTGATGGTTGTGGTATGCGTATTATTAATTATTGTTGTTGCAATGCAACCTTCAAAAACAAATGCTGCGAATTTAACAGGTGGAGCAGAGCAATTATTCGGTAAACAAAAGGCACGTGGTTTTGAGGCATTCTTAATTCGCGTAACAGTTGTTTTAGGAACAATCTTCATGTTATTAGCATTTGCATTAGCATACATTTCATCAAAATAATAAATGTAAGTACAATTGTTCGGACATCCAACCAATTGTACTTTTTTATTTGGCAGAATAGAGGAGAGTATTATGGAAGCACTATGGTTAAGAAAAGAAAGCAATACAAGAGCGGTGATTTTATTTCATGCTTATACAGGAACGCCGGCTGATGTGAGAATGCTTGCGCAATTTCTACATCGTCATGATTATGCAGTCTATGTTCCAGTATTTTCTGGCCATGGAACTACGGATGTTGAAGATATTTTGGCAAGTTCTCCAGAGGCTTGGTATGAAGATGCTAAACGTGCTGTCGACTTTGTTCGAGGACAAGGCTATCACACGGTTTGTGCCTTTGGGTTATCAATGGGCGGTATTATGGCGACTAAATTAGCAACCGAACATCTAGTGGAATATGCAGGAACTTTCTGTTCGCCAGTATCTTTGGGGAATCCTCAGTTGCCAGGACTGCTTCAAAGTTTTATGATGTATGCGAAGGCGTCTTATAGAAACTTAGGGCGTTTATTTGATGAAGCTGAAATGAAGGAAAAAGCACAAAAACAATTGGAACATATTCAATCATTTTCAAGAGACGTTGCTTCACGTTTAGATGAAGTGACAGGAAGTTTTTATATTGCACAAGGGGAACAAGATACACTTGTCGATCCAGAGTCCTCCCTCGAATTAAAAGAAGGACTCGTTAACGCACAAGTGGAGTTACATTGGTATGAAGAAGCAGGGCACGTGATTACGGTTAGTCCTGTTAGAAAGGAATTCCAAGAGACCGTTCTCTCTTTTCTAAATCAACAAGAATGGAGGTAAAGAAATGAGACAATCATTAGAAGAAATATTAATGGCTTTCTTTATGGAACATGAATCCGAAAGTTTTTTTGTTCAAGAAATTAGTGAGCATTTCGGATTTACTGCTTCAAAGGACTTTAAGATTTTAGTGAAACAATTAGCTGACCTCGAAGATTCTGGAAAAATTGTATTAACACGACAAGGTAAATTTGGATTCAATCAAAAAAATCGTATGTTAGAAGGAACATTCCGATTAAATGATAAAGGGTTTGGTTTTGTAACGGTTGAAGAAGGCAAGCCAGATATTTTTATTCCAAGAACGGATGTCCATGGCGCTATGGATGGAGACACAGTTGCGATTCGTATCGTTCAAGAAGAAAATCCTTATAACGATAAAGCTGCAAGCGGAACGATTGTAAAAATCTTAGAACGCGCTGTGAAACAAGTGGTGGGGATTTATACACGTTACCCATCGAAGATTATGATGCAAACAGGCTATTGTGGTGAAATTGCATTAAAAGATTCTAAATTAAAGAAAACGAAATGTTATGTTTCTAGAATGGGGTTAAACCCAGTCGATGGAACCGTCGTGATTGCCGAAGTCGATCAATATGAAACAGAGCGTCACGAACTCGTCTTGAAGGCGCATATCGTTAAAGAAATCGGCTATAAAGACGCTGTCGGTATGGACATTTTAATGATCTTACATCAATTAAAAATCCCAACAGTATTCCCAGAGTCAGTATTAGAGGAAGCCAACCATGTGAGTGAAACCATCTCACTGGAAGAACTTGAAGGACGTGTTGATTTACGCCAAGAATT
>CAJPNA010000094.1 GCA_905371865.1 uncultured Carnobacterium sp. | reverse complement strand
CGCTTTTGATACAGGACCAGGAAACATGATGATTGACGAAGCCGTACGAACTTTTTACGGCAAAAAATATGATACGGATGGCTATTATGCACGACAAGGAAATCTGATTCCATCGTTAGCAGCAGAATTAAAGGGACATCCCTATTTCAATTTGGAGATTCCAAAAACAACGGGTAGAGAGATGTTTGGAGAGCATTTTACAAAATCCATTCTTGAAAAATATCATTCCTGTGAACCGAATGATTTGATTCATACATTTACTTGGTTTACGGCCTACTCGATTGCCTATCATTATAAAAAATATTTAATTTCTGAATATGGTTTAAAGAAATGTATTATTGGTGGTGGGGGAGCCTATAATTCTTATTTACTAGAACTTATCAGAAATGAGATTCCGGAAGTAACGGTAATGACACAGGAAGAGCATGGTTTTTCTTCTGAAGCAAAAGAAGCTTTAGCGTTTGTGATTCTTGGAAATCAGACTTACCATAGAAGCCCTTCTAATGTTCCTTCTGCAACTGGAGCGAAGAAGAGTGTTATTTTAGGGCAAATCACTTACCCTACGCTATAAACCAAAAAAACTATTGTGACTTTTGGACTAGTCCCATTGGCACAATAGTTTTTTTATTTACAAATAGAACACACTCTCGGTAGCAGGACGAGAAGGAATCATTTGAAGCTCTTTGTGAAAAGTTTGCAATGCTGAAATACAACTGTTGAGTATAGTCACATTGTTTTTGATGACACTTCCCTCAAAAGCAACTGGAATAATGCTGTCATTATTGCAAGATAGTAAAGTATTTGCAATATCTTTTCCAGCCTGCTCCGCAAGGGTATGTAAAAAGTAATTGCCATCAAAAGTAGTACAGAAGGTGGCGAGTTTTGCGACTTCTGTTTTAGGTTTGGAGTACACGGTTTGTATAATGGAAGTTCGGTCAGGGAATCGCTCTTCTAGAGTGGGAATCAGTTCGATAAAGTCTAAAGGAGATTCTGCAAAATCAAGATAATGAATATAGGCAGTTAAAATTTTCTTACCAATCCAATAGCCGCTACCTTCATCCCCTAAAATATGACCCCAACCTCCTTTTTGAATAAACTCTCCGTTCTTTCGTGAAAGAAGAGAAGAACCCGTTCCAGCAATGAATAAATTTCCATCCTGATTCTTAAAAGTTGCGATATGACTCATTTTTAAATCGGAATCTACGACAAATTTGCAAGGGATTCTTTCTTTAAAAGCGCAGGTGAGTTCTTGAATTATTGTACCTGCTCCAGCCATTCCAATCGATATCATTGAAATATCCATGTAGTTGAGCTTATTTTGAGAGAGTAACTTCTCAATGACTCGCAAAACATTAGAAACAGCGAGTTCAAAGTTCACAATGGGATTACCCATCTCTCCAATTATTTCATCAATGATTTGATGATCTTTATATAAAACACCTTTGGTCTTTGTTCCTCCAGCATCTATGCCAATTTTCATAATAACGGTCCTCTCAATTTTTATCTGTTTAGTGAATAGGGGAATTTTTAGGGATGTTTACTTCCGTAATTGGTGAGTAAATTTATAACTGGTTTCTAAAATATCATTTTGGAGACTATCTTCCTTTTGAAGAAGCCCTAAATAGAGTAAGTCCACTAAAAATAATGAATCGTTTCGGCTAGTGATAGCGGCAGAACGAATCGTATTTTCGTGTCGGGGTATTTTTAAGCAATAAGTACTTAAAGAATCTAATTGTGTATTTCCAAGTCCTGTTATAGATACGGTTGGAATTCCACGTTCTTTGGCAATCACAAACGCGGTAGCAACTTCTTTTGTTTGTGCAGAGTAACTCACACCGATAATAAGGTCTTCTTTAGTGGCACTACTAAGACTTGCCAGTTGAGTATGGGAATCTGTATGGTAGATAATATTTTTCCCAATTCTGCTTAGTTTAAAATAGAAATCATTACAGACCATTCCAGAAGCCCCCACGCCAAATGCATAAATCTTTTTTGCGTTTCTCATCAGACTAATGATGTTGTTTAGCGCCGAGTCGTCGAGTAGTTCTAAAGTCATTTCATAGGAACGAGTCACGGTACTAAAAAGTTTTGATTGAATGGTTTTAATAGAGTCATCTTTTTCGATTTGTTCATCGATAGTTTTAGTATTTTTCTGTGCGAGATGCACTTTAAACCGTGAATACGAACGATATCCAATTTTCTTAATAAACTTACTAATGGATGATGGGGAAACACCAATTTTTTCAGATAAAGTATGAATACTAGATGAGAGTACTATATCTGAATTCTGTGCAATGAACGATTCGATTTTTTTGTCTGTAGCTGTTAAATAGTTCTTCATACAATTTCCTGCTTTCTGAAATTTTATTTCCAATTCAATTATATAGTATTGAAATAAAATTTACAACGATGTATAATAACCTTAAGAAAACGATTCCAATTCTGATTCTAGTGGAATTTTAAGGAGGAGGTGGAGAAAATGGATGACATTTCCAAGTTGATGACAGAACAAGTAAATGATAGAAGTGTGGATATTGAAACACAATCGATTGGTCAGATTTTACATTATATGAATGATGAGAATAGGACCGTTACAGATGCGATTGAACGATGCATTCCTTCGATTGAAAAAGTAACTGCAGCAGTCGTACAAGCGTTTGAGAAAGGAGGTCGATTGATTTATCTTGGTGCGGGAACTTCTGGTAGACTCGGTGTTTTGGATGCAAGTGAGTGTCCACCAACCTTTGGCGTTTCACCGGATATGGTAGTTGGCGTTATAGCAGGTGGAGATTATGCCCTTCGTCATGCAATAGAAGGAGCAGAAGATGATGAAACCATTGCGCAAGAACAGTTAAAACAGCTTGGTCTAGTCAAAGAAGATGTCGTCGTTGGAATTAGTGCAAGTGGGCGAACACCGTATGTTGTGGCAGGATTAAGCTACGCAAAAGAGGTGGGATGTTATACGGGAGCGATTTCCAATTCTCCTAATGCCGTGATTTCCAATGTAGCTGATATCGGCATTGAGGCTATTACTGGTCCAGAAGTAGTCACGGGATCGACTCGAATGAAGGCAGGAACTGCTCAGAAACTCATTCTAAATATGATTACTACAGCTGCAATGATTCGAGTAGGAAAGATTTTTAAAGGATATATGGTAGATGTACAACCAACGAATCAAAAGTTGAAACAACGTGCTACGAATATTCTTTCTAAAATTACAGGTTTTTCTCAAGAAGAGGCTAGGGCACATCTGGAGAAAAATGATTTTGATTTAAAAGTTGCTATTATCTCTCAAATACATCATATTTCATCCAATGAAGCGAGAAAAATGCTTCGAGAGAATCAAATGAATATTGTTAAAGCAATGCAAAATAAGGGGGCTTAATAAAATGGATGCAAAAAAGGTAGCAAGTGAAATTTTAAGTAAAGTCGGACAGAAGGAAAACGTAATTGGTAATGCAACGTGTATGACACGATTGCGACTCACATTAGCAGATTCTTCTAAAGCAGATGTTCCTGCGTTAAAAGATGTAGATTCTGTACTTGGAGTTGTTGAGACGGAACAAGGACTTCAAATTGTGTTAGGCCCTGGTAAAGTAACAGAAGTTGGTCGTGAATTTTCAGCTTTAACAGGAATTGATTTAGGTAGTGTGGATGAGATTAATGCAGCAGATTTAGCGAAGGAAAACAAAAAAGAAAATAAGGCCGCACATAGGGGCCCTATTCAACGATTCTTGGAACATATCGCTAATATTTTCGTGCCGTTACTACCAGGGATTATTGCCGCTGGGTTAATTAATGGGATTTCTAACGTAATTAACGTGACAACGAAAAATGCATATAACTTTGAATGGTGGTACCAAGCGATTCGTACAATGGGATGGGGATTATTTACGTTCTTACCTTTATATGTAGGTTATAATGCCGCTCGCGAATTCAAAGGGACTCCTATTCTTGGGGCAATTGCAGGAAGTATGTCTCTAGGGATTTCAACCATGCCACTTCTATTGAAATCAGATGCAGGACAAGTGTTAATGCCATTTACTGGTAAAGCATTTAACCCAGGTGCGGGAGGTTTATTAGCTGCATTAATGATGGGGATTTTGGTAGCTTATTTAGAACGTGCCGTTGATAAAGTAATACCACAAATGTTGAAGACATTCTTAACACCATTATTAACACTAATCATTGGTGCATTCTTATCAGTATTAATCATCCAACCTGCTGGTGCTGCGTTAACTCAGGGTATTTACACAGTATTAAACTTCGTATATGAACAATTAGGAGTCCTTGGTGGGTACATCTTAGCTGCTGGATTCTTGCCAATCGTGTCTGTTGGTCTACACCAAGCATTAACTCCAATCCATGTTCTATTAAACGATCCAAACGGACCAAGTGCGGGTATCAACTATCTATTACCAATCTTAATGATGGCCGGTGGTGGACAAGTCGGTGCAGGTTTAGCATTATACTTGAAGACTAAGAACAAAAAATTAAAACAATTAACAAGAGACTCATTACCAGTTGGTATCTTAGGTATCGGAGAACCAATGATGTACGCTGTAACCCTTCCATTAGGTAAGCCATTCTTAACAGCTTGCTTAGGATCTGGTGTCGGCGGTGTGTTAGCAGTTCTATTCCACTTAGGTACAGTATCTCAAGGGGTTTCAGGTTTATTTGGGGCTTTAATCATGGTGCCAGGAACTCAAGCACTCTTCTTAACCGCAATGGTGGGAGCTTACATCGGTGGATTTGTCATCACATGGCTTTTCGGTGTAGATGAAGATCGTATTAACGAAGTATATGGAAACAAATAGAGCAAACATTTCTTTTGGGCGCTCCATCTATATCAATCTTGGTGAACAAGTCGTTACACAAGTATTAGAAGAAATGAAAGCCGCGCGTCAAACCGTGGCTTTTACTTCTTTTCAGTTGCCAGAACATCCGCTTGAAATATCGGATATGATACGCCTTGTGAAATTAGCTCGTTCATACGAGGTGGATTTAATTCCAGATATTGCCCATAAAGATCTTACAAAAGAAAATATTGCGCTTCTGAAAAATGCCGGGCTATCCTACTTACGTCTGGACGAATTTGGGGACGAAACGTTTATTGAACGTTGCGGAAAATCGTTTACGTTGGTCGTAAATGCTTCAACGTTTACCCAGCGTGAATATAAATTATTGGAACGACTTGGTTTTTCCCGTCAAATCATCGCTTGCCATAACTATTATCCAAAAGTGTATTCAGGCATTTCACTTTCTAAATTTGCGGACATCAATCGAAAGTTGAAAGCACTTGGTGTAAAAGTGCTTGCGTTTATTCCAGGGGATGAGCCTTTAAGAGGACCTCTTCATGAGGGGTTGCCTACGGTGGAGACGCACCGCAACATGGATACAAGACTAGCGATTTGTGAACTTATCGCTGCGAATACCGATATGATTTTGGTTGGGGATACGTATATTAACGAATCTACACAAAAAGTCATGAAGGATTTCCAAGAGGGATTCGTGTCGTTAAAAGCAGAAGCGCCTGCAGAGTTAAGAGGTAAAGTGCTTCATGACCGTATCGATGCTAGCGATTTTGTGTATCGTGTGCTTGGTACTCGTGGTTCAGCATTGCTGGGTGGCGAGGTTTCTACAACAACCCGCGCTGTAGGAGAAATCAATCAAGCCAATGCTCAGTACGGACGTTACCAAGGTGAAATCGAAATCACCAAAGAAGAGTTGCCTTCAGATGTTCGTCAAAATGTGATTGGACATCTACACGAGTCTGAGTTTAGTGTATTTACTGCTTTACCAGAAGGATTTGGCATTCATTTAGA
>CAJPNA010000093.1 GCA_905371865.1 uncultured Carnobacterium sp. | reverse complement strand
GTATAAAAAGAACTCATTGAGATTACGAAGAATCATACGGATTCGTAGTAATTGAATGTAAAGCTTTTTAGCAAAAAAGTTCTCTTTGAAGGCAAGAAAATCTCTTTTTTTATGCGGATTCTAGTTATATAATAAGGACATATAGAGGCATAAGGAGGATTTTTCATGATTGAATTTAAAAATGTTTCAAAAATATATGGACAAACCGTCGCTTTAGATGGGCTCAACTTAACGATTGAAAGTGGAAAAATTATTGGATTAATCGGACATAACGGGGCTGGTAAATCAACCACAATCAAATCACTCGTGAGCGTCATTCATCCAACAAGCGGAGAAATTGTTGTGGACGGACAAGAACTTTCAGCTAATCGACTTGCGATTAAAGAAAAAATTGGCTATGTGGCTGATAGTCCAGACCTATTCCTACGATTAACAGCCAATGAATTCTGGGAATTAGTTGCTTCTTCCTATGGAATGACTCTAGATGAAGTAGAAAATCGTCTCGCTTATTTACTAGAATTATTTGATTTCGAAGGACATCGCTATGAAGTGATCGATTCGTTCTCACACGGGATGCGTCAAAAGGTATTCGTTATCGGAGCGCTTTTATCAGACCCTGAAATTTGGGTACTCGATGAACCAATGACGGGTCTTGACCCACAAGCTTCTTACGACTTGAAGAAATTAATGCGCGAACATGCCGATAAAGGGAATACTGTTCTCTTCTCGACACACGTTTTAGAAGTAGCAGAACAACTTTGCGATAAAATTGCGATTTTGAAAAAAGGAAAACTACTTTTCTACGGTACGATTCAAGAGTTGAAAGGACAACGACCAGATAGCACGCTTGAAGAAATCTACTTATCACTAGCCGGTAGACAAGAAGGAGTGGATTCACATGCGGTTTAATCGAATTCTTACGCTGGTGAAGACCAATTTAATCTTTGCAACTCAACCGGCAATGTTACAAAATTATCGAAAGAAACAAGCGAAAAACCCATCGAAACCGGTGAATGTTGCGATGAGAACATTGATGCAACAATTGCTGTTTGCGTTGATGTTTGGAACTTTATTTGGAATTCCAGGAGCAATTTCGGGACGTTCATACCCTCCACTTCAATTTGCGAGTACGGTTTTCTTATTCTTAATGATTTTAGTTTCGCAAGCTTTACCAGCTGTTTACAATGTCTTTTATGAAAGTAAAGACTTTGAATCGTATTTACCTTATGCTTTTACAGAATTAGAAGTCATTCTTGGGAAGAGCCTTTCGATTGTAGTGGCTACATTGCAAGGATTTATTCCAATTGTGATGTTATTTGGAATCCACGTGTATTTTTCAGGGGGCAATTTCCTCCTCACAATTCCGATTGCCTTAATAGGAGCGCTTGTACTCAGTGCGATTGTTTACGTATCGATGTTTCTTCTCTGCTTCTTCCTAGCGAAGATTCCGCTTTTTAGAAAATATCAATCCGTGATTACGAATATTTTAATCTTTGTAATTTCTCTTGGAGCCATTTTGGGATATCAAGTGATGATGTTGACAAAATCCGTTCAGATAGAGATATCAATAGGAGAAATGCCAATTTTCCTTAAGCCAGAACTAGCCTTCTATAATGCGATTTTAGACCCACTCGATATGAGTGTTTATCCGATGATTGGATTAGTGCTCTTAGTATTTGTGGCGATTTTACTCCTCGTGAAGTTCATTGTATTGCCAAACTTCTATCAAGCTGTTTCGCAAACATCGTCTTCGAAAGTAAAAGTCGAACGTGTAAAACAAATGGAGTTAGATGGCAACAAGCTTTCGACAAAATTCATGATTCGCTATACTCTTCGCCAATTAACGGAAGGTTCTGTATTAACGCAAACGATTATTAGTGCAGGAATATTACCATATCTCTTCCTTATTCCAATGGCCTTTAGTTTGTCGAATATTTTAGTAGGCTTTAGTTTTATGAACTTTTTAAATCTAAATACCTTCTTACCATTTGCGATGCTGATTACCTTCATTGCATTCTTCAATACAGGAGGAAATAATTTATTAGCGGTAGGAATTTCACTCGAGCGAGAAAACTATTATTATCTTAAAGTTCTTCCATTCGATATGCATCAATTTTTGGAACGTAAATTCTGGATTCTCTTTGCGATTCAGTCTGCTATCCCTGTTGTTCTTATGACGGTCATTTGTACGGCGCTTCGCTTACCGATTTATATGACCTTAGGCATTATTCTCTCATGGGGAATCATCAGTCTAGGGCTTAGTCGTTGGGGATATGCCAGAGACTTGAAGCTCTTTACCCCAAGTTGGACGAATGTCATTGAACTCTTAAACCGTATGCGTAGCGGGGTAAAAGCGATTATTTTCATGGTCGTTCTCTTTGGATTTATCTTTGGAGCTGTTTATTTATTAACTGAATTACCAAAATGGGATCGTACCTTGGTTTGGTTCATTACCATTGCTTATGTTGTTTTAATTCTCGGTTTATCGATTTACGCAACATTCTACTATAAGAAAAAATTACATGAATTAGTCGATTCTGAATAATGATTGAAGACTTAGAGATTGTCTCTAAGTCTTTTTTTATAACCTATGTTATAGGTTTTTTAAGGTGTATAACTTAAAGTTATAACAGTCGATAGAAAAACGGTATAAGAAAACCTATTGCTATGCGGTTTGTTCTCTGTTATCCTTAGACCATGTTCATCAGACATCACAAAGAACAGGTGAGTAGAAAAGAAAATTTGCTAAGAGAGTCTCGGTAGGTGGAAAGAGATCAAATTGAATTTTTGAAGATGGCCTGGGAGTGATTTTACATCGAATCATTAGATGTAAATGGGTAGCCCATTATAGCTGTAGAGTATAACACCAAGCGTGCGTACTCGGTAAGGTAGGATTCGTGAGGATTCTACAAAACAAGGTGGTAACACGAAGTTTCGTCCTTGCAGTAGCGATACTGTGAGGATTTTTTATTTATAGGAGGAATGACCAATGTCAAAATTACAAGCACCATTTAGAGTAGACCACGTAGGAAGTTTCTTACGTCCAAAAGAATTAGTAGAAGCACGCGCAAAATTTGCAAACGGCGAAATCACACGCGAAGAATTAACAGCTGTAGAAGATAAAGAAATCCGCGAACTTATTAAAAAACAAATCGCTGCTGGATTAAAAGGCGTTACAGACGGAGAATTCCGCCGCGCTTACTGGCACCTTGACTTCTTCTGGGGATTCAATGGCATAGAACATACGGTAGGTAAACACGGTTTAAAATTTAACGGTGTCGAAACAAAAGCTGATACGGCAACATTAACAGCTCCAATTGATGGACATAACCACCCATTCGTAGAACATTTCAAATTCTTACGTGACTTAGTGAAAGACGAAGATGTTATTGTGAAATTCACAATCCCTGCTCCATCACAATTCTATTTCGAATTAATTTTTACACCTGAAAATATTGCAGCGTGGACATCTGTGTATCCAACAGAAAAAGAGCTTTTCGAAGCAATTAAAAACGCCTATGTAGATGTGATTACAGATTTATACAACGAAGGTCTTCGCACGCTTCAATTTGACGACTGTACATGGGGCGCTTTAGCAGACGATGGTTTTGTAAAACATTTCAACGCAGACCGTCCATTAGAAGAAGTTCGTCGTGACTTTGCAGGTCGTGCATTACAATTGAACAATTCAGTTCTTGATGTATTACCAAAAGACCTAGTCGTGAACACACACGTTTGCCGCGGTAACTTCCGGTCAACATGGATTTCTCAAGGGGGATACGAAAAAGTAGAAGATGAATTATTAGCAGGTGAACACGTAAATGCGTACTACTTAGAATACGATACAGACCGTGCCGGCGACTTCAATCCTCTTGCAAAAGTGTCTGACGGTAAGAAAGTTGTTCTTGGTCTTTTAACTTCAAAATTTGCAGACTTAGAAGACAAAGATGAAGTCATCGCTCGTATTAAAGAAGCGAGCCAATACGTTCCACTAGAAGACTTATACTTAAGTACACAATGTGGATTTGCTTCAACAGAAGAAGGAAATATTTTAACTGAAGAAGACCAATGGAAGAAAATCGCATTGATTTCAGAAATCGCTCGTGAGGTTTGGGGAGAATAACCTCACATTATAAAACGAACAAAAAGGCTGTGGGGAAAATAACTTTTGAACCGCAGCCTTCCCCTATTTAGAAAGGAAGTGTCATTATGACAGCATTTCAACAACAATTAGCAAAAGCTTACGAAACATTAAAACAAGCAAACTGGATAAACTTAAGCCGTCAAATCGATGCAGAAAGTCCTCACTTCCCTGCTCTACCAGCATTGGAACAAAAAGATTTATTTACCTTAAAAGATGGATTCCATGTCCAACAATTATCAGTAGTGACACAATACGGTACACATATCGACCCACCTTGCCACTTCTATACTCCAGGGTCATCTGTTCGCGCTATTGCGTATTTACCAGAAGCTGAATAAACGAAAAGAGGAAAACACATGTCAAATCACGAAAACTGTAGCTGTTGTCAAAAAGCACCATTTAGACTCGATCACGTAGGAAGTTTCTTACGTCCAGAACATCTAAAAGAAGCCCGTGCTAAATTTAATGATGGAGAAATCACTGCTGAAGAACTCGAACGCGTTGAAAACGAAGAAATCATCGCCCTAATCGAGAAAGAAAAAGAACTCGGCCTTAAATCTGTCACAGACGGTGAATTCCGCCGTGCATTCTGGCACTTAGATTTCTTAGAACACTTAGATGGTGTTGAACTTGTCGAAGTAGACCACTTCTCTGTTCAATTCAAAGATAAAGATGTGAAGCCAAAAACATTACGTATCGTTGGAAAGGTTGATTTTTCTGAGAATCATCCATTCGTAAAACACTTCAAATTCTTAAAAGAGCACGCTGGCGATACGCCGGTGAAATTAACGATTCCTTCACCAAGTATGTTGCATTTGATTACCCAAGTTCGTGAGAAAAACTATGTGCCCATTGAGCGCTATAAAGACAATGAAGCCCTCTTCTATGATGATGTGGTCGCAGCATACCGTAAGTCGCTACAATGCTTCTACGACTTAGGATGCCGCAATATTCAATTAGACGACACTAGCTGGGGAGAGTTCTGTGCGCTAGACAAGCGTGAAGCGTACGAAGCACGTGGATTTGACCTCGAACAAATCGCTCGTGACTACGTAGATGTACTAAACCGTGTCATTGAATGGAAACCAGAAGATTTAGTGGTGAATATGCATATTTGCCGCGGAAACTTCCGCTCAACATGGTTCTCTAGCGGTGGTTATGAGCCAGTGGCGAAGACGCTATTTGGTCATTGCCGTATAGACGGATTCTTCTTGGAATATGATAGTGACCGTGCTGGTGACTTTACTCCACTTCGCTATATTAAAGACCAAAAAGTCGTGCTTGGTTTAATCACTTCTAAATCAGGGGACTTAGAGGATAAAGGCGAAGTCATCGCTCGTATTAAAGAAGCAAGTCAGTATGTTCCACTTGAACAATTATGCCTCAGCCCTCAATGTGGCTTCTCTTCTACAGAAGAAGGCAATATCTTAACGATTGAAACCCAATGGGATAAATTAAAACTGATTGACGAAATCGTTCATGAAGTTTGGGGATAACATTAAATGAAAGAAGCTCCTACAGCTGTTTTGTAGGAGCTATTTTTTATAGTTTTTAATTGGATGAGTGTATCATCAATGATAAATATCATCTATGATACATCAAAGGAAATTTTTTTATGAAGCTAATATATTTCTTATAAGAAGAGACGGCTAGGATTTTTAATAAAATGTGTTATAATGAGTTGCAATAT
>CAJPNA010000092.1 GCA_905371865.1 uncultured Carnobacterium sp. | reverse complement strand
ATAACATGTTGAGTCTAGCTAGTGTTCTTACGAGTCGGTTATGAAGCGATTCACAATCACAGTCTGTAGATGAGATTATTACACCAACGCACAACATATTGTGTTTTAGACCGAAATTTTTTTAAAATTAGGTCTGTACACGGAGTGAGTAGTTGAGTTATAATATAGATGTGGTTGAAAAACACAACTACACTATTAATCGTTAGTTCGAGCGAAAGAAAGGAGTCCCAGACAACCGTAAGGTACAATTCGAACGACAAAGACAAACATTAAAGAAATTAGACAAAAATTTTAAATAGAAGGGACATATACAAACATGCCAGCAATTGAAAAACAAGGAACATTAATTACAACAATTTTCGACGATAAAAGTGGACGTTTCACGTTCGCAGTATTATCAGATGACGGTGGAGCTTGCACGATTCCACTAAATACAATGAAATGGATTGAAGAATCTCGTAGTTACGAACCAGATGAAGAATTATACAATGCTGCTTCTGAGGTGTTAGAGTCAATCTTACCGGGAACAACTGTTGAAAACGCAGTGGATACATTAAACTCAATTCCAGATGTTACAGTAACTTATTATGTAGCAGATGAAGATGCAGAAGTTGGGTCATTCTCACCAAACATCGGAGCTGGTGGTAACTATACACAATTCGTTAAATTAATTAGTGCTGCACAAGCACGTGAATTAGATGGTAAAACTGTAGAATTAACAAAATTTGAAGAATTCAAAGGTGTTCGATTCAACATCGGATTCAAATACAAATTCAATGGTGAAGATTTATTCTTCCGTGTATCTACATTATCATTACCACCATTATCACAAGAAGATGACGACCGTACATTATCTGTTAAATACGGTCACGAAAAGAACATTAAACAATTACGTGAACAAATTGAGAACAAACAAATTGGTGAAGACCAAGTGAAACGTACTCAACAAGTAATTGACGGATTAGTTGCTAAAAGTCGTGCTAAAAAAGTAGTAGCACTTGAAGACTTCTTAAATCAACACAACATTGAAGACTTAATCGAAAATCCAGAACCAATCGAAGCTAAACTTAAATCAGCATCATTCGGTGGTGAAGGTGGTAAAGTCTACTACTTAATTGCGGAAGTGTTATAAGAACATGTTTAAAGTGAACATTATCGGGACTGGTAGTACTGGTAATGCGGTCGTGATTGACGACAAACTACTCATTGATTGTGGGTTAACATTCGACAAACTTGGCGATGCAGTGATGGGGATTGAACACATCTTCATCACTCACCGTCATGGAGACCACATTAAAGTACCTACATTGTCTAAAATCTATAAAGATAGACCATGGGTTTTGCGTGAAGGTCTTCATTGTAATAGTGATGTCGCTGAGTTTATTAAATTGAAAAACAACTCACGGTTTAAATTTGAAGTACCAGTGAAGAACATTTTTACAGAGCATGGTTTTCATTTTGACATTGAGCTTGGTGGTAAAAAATATCACATTGAAACGTTCAAGTTATATCACGATGTACCGAATCAAGGATTTGTAATTACCAATGAAGATGGTGAGACATTGTTATTCGCTACTGATACAAATTCCATGATTTCCGCTCCGCATAGAAAGTATGATTACCTTGTCGTAGAGGGTAACTATGATGAAGATAAAGTAGTTGAAGCATCACTATCTGATGATGAATTGACCGCCAGTCGTGCTCAACGAAACTTGCGTCACTTATCAGTACAAAGTTTTGAAAACTTCGTGAGAGCACACTCAAAAGAAAATTCTGTAATTTATCAATTACATGAGTCAGATACATTCGGTGTATCTTCTGAATTTGGCGTAAATAACAATTAAATAATATACACACTCATAAAAATAAACCTATCAATCGATATTAACAACATACATAATGTATGTATAAAATATCGATTGATAGGTTTTTATATTTTAGGTATACCTAAAATCGTATCTTTCTCACTAGTTCATCATACTCCGATGACCGTGTACCACTAGCTACCATGACTGATTTAATCTTAGATTTTGCACTATTGCTCTTTTCCACTAGCGTGAATTTAAGATTCTTCTTGTACGCTCGATTATCCTCGATGTCATATTCCAATACGCTGAATAGTGGTACTGATATAATAATTGCTGAATCCGATTTCGCCATGATGTGCTTTTTGAACTTAGGTTGGTTGAAAAGTTTCAAGAATTCTTCTTGGACTTTTGGTTTCAATTCGTCAAAGTCAATCTTGATGTAGTAAGTACTCATTTTAATCACTCACTACCCTCGTGGTAAAATATCTGATGATGGTGCAATAGATGTGATTACTAATTTCAATCCACCCCAGCTAACAAGTCCGATTAAAACTACAATTGCTCCCCAACCTAGATTTTGTAAACCTTCTTTACGGTTTCCTTTACCGAACGCAATAACTGATTTCGCAGTACAAATGATTACAAAGATTACTACTAAGAATCCAATCACTACTGTACCGAAAGTTTCAAATTGTGCTTGGTATTTTTGTAACATGTTAATAATTGGTTGCATTACATTCACTCCTCATGATTATGTTATATTTATATTATACGACAATTGATTGTCAATTGTAAAGTTTTTCTCGATATAAAGTTTCTTAGCATATTGACTTTCCAACATGCTAAGAAACTACTACTATTAACGTTTGATTCCACCGTTTACTAACATTTCATTAGTATACTCAGATTCTTCTCTGAGACCAGCAATCTCATTTCTTAGAGCATTGATTGACTCCTCGGAGATATTGCTTTGTTTTTCATTCGCTTGTGCTTTTCGAGCTTGATACTCAGCTTCACTTTCTGGTCTGTTCGCCACACGTCTATCCCAGTCATCTCTTAATGCTTTCGCATTATCTTGATTTGTAGCAACATCGTGTATTGCTGTTACTGCATGTCGTGCGATTCCTTGAAGTCCAGCATGTACTGATTTATCAATCTTAGCAGCAATTTTTTCATTGTCGACATCTAATTGAATACGTTTTTCCAATTGAGTATCAGCAAATGATGAAATTTTATCCATTCTAGCTTTAACTGCATTCTTTGTAGCTACTAAACGTTCAATGTGACCATCAATTTTTGCCACTTTTTCTGGGTCGTTTGCATAAGCGTCACGTAAAGCGTTTGCTTTATCTAATTTCTTAGATAGTTCTGTGTAAGTAGAAACTGCTTCTGTCAATGATGTTTGCATCTTACGAATAGCTTCACGGTTTGCAACTGCACTTGGTGAGTCTAATTGATTTCGTTCAGCATCGCTGATGTATACATCTTTACGAGCTTCTAATCTAGAGTCCATAGCAGATACTGCTTGGTTTAAATCTCCAATCAATCGTTCGGCTTTGGAAGTCTCTGCACTAGTAGTTGATGATAATGAACCATCACGAACCGTTTCACTCAATGTTGAAGACTCTCCGCTTCCAACTGTAGAACCACTAGTTGTTGCTTGTGCTGATTGAATTGAAACTTTCTCAGTTGCTACATCGTTTGCAAATTCTACTGTTCCAGCGTCGATTGATTTATCTTTTTGGTTGGATTCTGATTTTCCTTGCGCATCCGCTAGTGATTTAGCAAGTTCATCTATATTCTTAATCGCAGTCTCACCATTTGCGTCTATTAGACCATCACGGTCACGTTCATATTTGTTCATGACACGTTGTGATACTGACAATCCAGCTTCATCTCTTGCAATTTTCACATCGTCTAGCTTATCTAAGTTTTCAAGTTCCTTGAACTCAGCTTGACGCTTGATAGCATCTCCTAACGTTGGGATGTCGACTCCGTCTGCTTCATTTGCTAGACCGTCCGCTTTATTGTGCAATCCATCTGCCCATGTTCTTAAGAAGCCATCTTTCTCTGTTCCAGTAGGTGCTCCAGTGAAATCTGCCACACCATTTAATAAATCTCCACCGAATCGGTTAACTGCTGATTTAGCACCTAAAAGTGTTTTACCAGCGTGAGCTGCTAATTTAGCTCCAGTACCACCCATTACATTTGTAATAGCAGTTGATGCCCCACCTGTTACTGATGCAATACCAGCTTTTGCTGCCATCACTCCTGCGTTCTTAGCTAAGTCACCCACAAGTTGTTTTTGATTGATAGCTTCTGTTTGATTTCCAAGTTTAGCAGCGAACGTACGTGATTTAGATTTACCATATACACGTTGATAAATGATATCTAAGTACTCATCTAAAGCTTCAAACAAGATGTATGGAATCATGATGAATATTCCCAAGAATCCTGCATACAATGGTTTCTGTGTTCTTCCACGTCCACCAAGATTCAATCTCATAATCGGCCATACTAATGCTAATGTTAGAATGATACAAATGAACATTCCTCCAATTAATGCTGCTACAGAACCTATGAAATCCCCAATAATTGGGATTTTAGCTACAGTACCATTAATTAATTGTGCTGGTGAACTTTGTTGCATTGAATTAATAATCCCAGCCATGATTCCTAATGTCATGTATGTACCAATCGCAGCAAAAGTTGCTGAGAATTTGATAGCCATGTCACCAGCTAGATATTTAATTGCTGCTGTAATGTCACCCGTCAATGCTGCTTTGATAAAGCTTTTAGCTGTAATCATCATTGTTTTAATAATCGGCCCTTTTAGAACCCAAATCAATGCGTATACTGCTACAACAGCAGAACACATCCATAATGTTAATAATGAATAAACTTTACTAATTAAGTCTGTTTCACTTGAGTTTGGAATTACATATCGAACAAATGCGTTACCGTTTACACCAGTGTTCTTTGTTTCACCAGTTTTACTTGCAATTGTATTGTAACCACGATATGTTAATGCTCCGTTTGAGTAGTCAGACTGTAGTAAGAATGCTACTGATTGTGTTGATAATGAAGCATCTCCACCCGGAGTGATTTTAGAAACACCACCATATTGGTTAAATAATGCAATAATGTTCGCATTAACTGTTAATGCATCTTTCAACGCTCCGCTTGCTGATTTACCACTTCTTGGGTCATTCAGTTGAGATGTCCCAGTAGAATTGATAAAGTTAGAGTAGTTTGCATGTTCTTTAGCCATTGTATCTGGTAATCTAGCCCCATAGATGTAAGTATCTAAGTTATACCAACGAATTGGTTCTACTACCATTTTAGATTTTGAATCTAATTGTAACAATGTATCCTTAGAACCACTATTGACTTGCCATCTAGAAATAGCTAACGCACTGTCGCTATTACTTGCACCACTTTCTTCTCCTTCACTAGATTCTTTTGTACTCAAGAATGCTGGTGATAAATTTTCAATTGGTGTAGTAATTTTAGCATCAGAACCATCTGGGTTTTTATAAGTAGAAATACTATTTGGTAAGCAACTTTTGCTGCGATTGAGCTACTACCCACACTTTGAGCTGATGCTAATCTAGAGAAGTAAGCATTTACACTCACAACTTCTTGGCTACTTACTTTATTCAGTAAGTCAGCTGCTGATGTTTTGTCAGCATTCAATCCTGCCACCTCAGCACGTTGAATCACATTTTGTGTTAACTTCTGAACATTTTCAAAAGTTGGTTCGTATGCTGATATGTCAGCTGGCACTTGAGATGGACTCGCATTAGTAATTGGAGCTAACGATAAGTTCGTTGTTGCTGCCCAATCCAATGTATCTAACACAAACATCGAATTTACTTTAGATGGTAATGTGAAATCTGATGTTAATCCAGACGCCATTTGTCCTAGCAAGTCCGTGAATAACCCAGAGATTGGAATGAATACGAATATTACGACAATCCTTACAGCAAAACTTACAAGACCTTTACGAATTCTTGCTCTTGAACGAGCACCTGCCGCTACAATAACGAATATCACGAATGATATGATAATTACTGTAATTACAAAGTATCGAAGTACTGTTAAAAGTCCACTTGAGAAACCTAGTCTGTCGGATATAAATTGCAAAATGCCATCCACAAATCCTGTAGCTCGACCATTTTTAGAGAATCCTAA
>CAJPNA010000091.1 GCA_905371865.1 uncultured Carnobacterium sp. | reverse complement strand
AATGTCTTTTTAAAACTTGAACATTTCCTATCAGCCCAAGGACCCTTGTCAACTTAGGCGAGAAGCGGGATGCTTCTGCTTGTTTTCTCAACTCCAATAGTCTACCAAATAATAGAGAATCTGTCAACACATATCCCCTTACAGGTCACCTATCGAATAACTTTTAATAATATACCTTTCTAGCTTGCTTTTGTCAATATTTTTGGTCATATTGTTTTCCTTTTTTGTGACTGATATAATATATACCAATGAAAGGAGTTTTGTTATGTCATTTAAACCATTGCAACTCTATAAAAACTATAAAGAAGCTTGCGAAAAATTTCCTGGCTGCTCTATTTTTGTAGATACAGAAACATCTGCTTTTCCAGAATTAGGAACCCAAACAACGTATGAAGCCACTCATGCAGCGATTGTCAAACGTGCACGTCAATTAGCGACGCTTGGTGTGGAACAGGGAGATAAAGTTCTACTTTATAAGAGATCCTCTGTTGATACGTACTGGCTTGCGGTTAGTGTATGCTATCTTGGTGCTGTTCCAGTGATGACTTCATTCCATCTTTCTAGTGAAGTTATTGAGATTTTCTCTGAGCGCTTAGAAAAGCCATGGATTCTGTTTGACGACGTTACGGCTGAAAGAATTACTCCTTTACCTGAAGATATGAAACAACGTGCGTTCTCAGTTAGTGATGTCCTCCAGGCCGATGAAACAGTTGTAGATTTTAATCCACTACCAGACACCGAGATTAGTTACATGACGCATACAAGTGGAACTACTGGCGTTCCAAAACTCATTGCTCATTCTTCGATTAGTATGGGGTGGCGTATTGCTTTTCAACAAAGCATCATGGAGAAAATGGACCATGTTGATTTACTAGCTTTCCATATTTCACCCGTTCATTCCCGCTTTAATATTGGAATGTCTTCGCTGATGAATCTTGGTTATCCTTATTTCTATATAGTAGATCCAAGTATACAAAATGTAGAGAAAGTTTTACAACACCACTCTCCTCTTGCGATTGAGACACATCCGAACAATTTTGTCCAGTGGGCTCACCTTGCAAAAGCAAAACCCCATTTATTTGAAAATACGCGTTACTACCACTCTACTTTTGACGCCATTAATAAGGAAACAATGGCTACTTTCTTACGTACCAATAGAGAAGGTAATGGCATTTACTTACAAATTTACGGTCAAAGTGAATGTGGACCAGCGATTGTGCGGAAACATACCCTTGAAAGTCTTCCAACAACAGATGTGCGTAATATGGGCGTTGGTTATCTTGATTTCACAAAAGCTCGAATTGCAAATGAACAAGGGAAGCCTCTACCAGCAAACACTCCGGGAAATATTCATTTATTTTCTAAAGGGCGTGCAGTGACTTACTATAAAGAGGAAGACCGATTCAATGCGAACGTCTATGGCGACTGGTGGGATACTGGTGACTACGGTTATGTAAACAAATCGGGAGAACTCATCTTGCAAGACCGCCAAGTCGATTTAGTGGACTCTTTACCAAGTACGCTTGCCATCGAAGACTTCCTACTTGATACTCACGAATGGATTGAAGAAATTGTCATTGTAAAAGATCCAAATGGCTACCCTCAACCAGTTGTTGCGGTGAAAGCTGATGGCGAATTCCTATGGGATGCATGGTGGAAAACACTCGTGAATCTTCCCCACTTAAACGAACCGATTATCCTACCGTTTGACGAATTCCCACGAACTGCCACGATGAAAGTCCAACGTCGGGCACTCGAACAACAACTATTTCAATAAAATAAAGAGTCGTATTTCGATGTTGAAATACGACTCTTTTTCTATTAAATGGTTATTTTGAATATTCCTCAAACCAGTCGGTAATAGCTTTTAGACGTTTTTGACGAAGATTTGGTAATCCTTGACGAGATAATCCATGACTAGACTGAGGAAAGAGAATCATTTTTGTTGGCACATTGTTTTTACGCATAGCCATATACATTTGTTCCCCTTGCTCTTGTGGGCAGCGTAAGTCACTTTGTCCGTGTAAGACAAGTAAAGGCGTCTTCGCGTTTTTGGCATGAGCCACTGGTGACATTTCCCATAGGCGTTGTGGATTATGAATATCATCGAGCAATTGTTTTTCCACGAAGAATGGTCCAATGTCACTTGTGCCGTAGAAGCTAATCCAGTTGCTGATAGAACGTTGTGTGACAGCTGCACGGAAGCGGTCCGTATGCGTTACAATCCAGTTTGTCATGAATCCACCATAACTTCCTCCAGCAACGTATAATTGGTCCGCATCAACTTCAGGATGTGTTTCTAAGATGTAGTCTACCCCCATCATTAAGTCGTCGAAATCATGGTTACCGTAATCGCCAAGAATACTCTTCACGAAGTTTTGTCCGTATGTGTTACTTCCGCGAGGGTTAATCATAATCACGCCGTATCCTTTTGCAGCGAGGGCTTGCATTTCATGGAAGAAACTTTCGCCGTAAGCCACTTGTGGTCCACCGTGAACATAGAGAATCGCCGCATGCTTATCTTTCTTTTCGAATGGTGGCATATACCATCCGTGGATATCCCAGTTGTCGTATCCTTTATACGTAAAGCGTTCAGGCGTTGTAACGATATGTTCCGCCAAGTATGCTTCATTTGGATTATAAAGGTTTGTAATTTCTCCAGTTGTTAAATCTAATTTTGCTAATGCGCTAGGAAGTGTTGTCGTTGAATAAGTGATGACGAGTTCTTTTTCAGTGATGATTTTAGCTCCTGTAATATGAACCTCTTTATCAAAAAGAACTTCATTTCTTCCATCTAAGAAGAGACGGTATAATACGATTTTCCCTTCCACACTCGCGCTAACGAGGAAGCTTTCCTCATCCATCCATTGAGATTCCACTCCAGTAACCGATTGTTGGAAGTCAGCAACCAACCAGTCTCCCCATTCCACATCTAATCCAGACGTTAAATTTAAAATACTTCCTTCTGTACCTGGTTGACCTTCTTTATTGAATACGATGTCTACTTGTGTAACAAATCCGTGTTCCCCTGAATTATAAGCTAAAACAACTCCTTCTTTTGAATCCAACAAATAGCGGTAAGATTCATCTGTTCCAGCTTCAAGAATTGGATGAATATCCCCAGTGACCACATCCACATAGCAAGCCTCTGCACTATCTAATGTCCAACGAATATTGGATAAATCACGGTCAACAACAAGGCTTCCGCCATCATGTAATACATCTCTGAAGAATATAGACTCTTCCGTTTCAAAAAGTGTCTTCACTTCTTTAGTGGCTACTTCTACCTGTTTAATTTGGATTGTTTCTTTATTTGGCAAGAAGCTTCCACCATCGAATCGATACGTTGTTTTTTCAACGATGATTGGTTGAGGAAATTCATCTTTCTTTTCTTCTTCATCCGCTTTAGTCGTTTGATAATAAATAGACTGACTATCCTTTCCCCAAACATATACAGAGACGCCTTTTTTCTCCTGTGTTAGGGCAATGGCTTTCCCACCTGTTACCGATTGAATTTTCAATTGAGGAGTTTTATCTTCTCCTTCATTACTAACAAAACTAATCCACTTTCCATCCGGTGATACTTGAAGCGATGAATTGACCGTTCCATCATCTCCATAAGCTACTTTTCCTTCGTTTGTGTACTTATAAACAGCTGTTTCATAAGTATTCTTCTTTTCATTCATCTTCGTTTCTGTAAAGAAGATGTCTCCTCCGGCCACGACCGGTTGAGCTACATTTTTTAATTCAAATAAATCTTTTTGTTCAATTTTCTTCATAATATCACTCCTTTTGCGCGTGTACTCTTTCAGTCTACTCTTATAAAGAAAGTTTTGCAACGGCAAACAAAAAGCGTGAGACTATCTTTTCTAGTCTCACGCTTCATTTGATTGATTGGTTATGCTTCTTGTTCGTCGTCTTTTTTACAATCTAAAGAAAAATCTTATTCGTAAAATGGGACCAAAAAACAGCATTTTTATTCTATGAAAATAAAAATGCTGTTTTTTTCTTGAACTTATTTGCTTTTTCTATTTACGACGATTTCTTTTGGAACTTGTTTTTAAAAATTTTCTAAGGACGTAAAAAACAAGTACAATCGCAAAAAAGAACACCCAAAATAGAAGTGGAAGATTCTTAATAAAGTGCACGGTCTTATTCCAAATACTCTTTGGAATCCATTGACTAGCCTCAGTCGTTGTTTCTTCATACGTAGACTCGGCAACTCCATCTGGTTCTTTCTCAATAGAATACGTTAATTCTTGTTCATAGATTGTACCTTGAGGTGTAGCGACTTTCAACTGATTCCCCTCAATTTGATAGTCGGCTGTCTTTCCTTTTTCAGTAAAGACTTTCACTGCATGATCTAATTTCACTTTTTGCCCTTGAATCGTTTGAATTCCAGGATTAAACAAAGTTTGCGCCTCATATTGTTTTAAGACATAACTCAACAAAGCATTTCCGATTTTGTGACGATTATACTCTCCTTGTACACTAGTCCAATGACTTACCCCTAAAACAACCGTTAGAAGTTCTACACCATCTTTTTGATAAATTCCAATATAGTTAAATCCATCTCTCTCACTAGTTCCCGTCTTTAAGCCAATGATACCAGGATACGCTAATAAATCTCCTTGAACCGAGTGATTCGTATTTTTGATTATTTGCGCATAAGGTGTTCCACTCATAACCGTAAGCGTGCTATTTCTAGTATACTGAGTAAGTTCAGGATGTACTTTATATAAAGCAATCACCATTTTTGCTAAATCTCTAGCAGTCGTTTGGTTGGGTTGATTCATAGAATGGCGATTAACCGTATAATGACCTTGAAAATCTTCCGCTACTGCACCAGTTGCTCCTTCAAATTTAGTATTCGTCATTCCCAATTCTTTAGCCTTTTGATTCATTAAGTCTACAAATTCATCCGAATTATTGCTGACTAGTTGAGACAGCAGTATCGTTGCTGCATTGGAGGAAGGAAGGAGTGCCATTTTTACAAGCTCCTCCACTGGATACTCGACTCCAGCAGTTAAAGGAACATTACTTAAGGCAGTAATTTTAGAAATAGCTTGATCTGTCGCAGTTGGTACAACTTTATCGCTTAGGCTTATTTTCCCTTCTTTAATTGCATCATATACGATAAAAATTGTCATTAATTTACTTAAACTCGCAGGATCTACTGCTTTATCAGGATTTTCCTGCCATAATATTTCCCCATTCGCAATACTCACTACTAATGAAGCTTTAGGTGCATCTGAAGAGCCAATTTCATACCCTTCATCTTTAACTATTTTTAAAACAGATTCTTGTGCGTTTACTGTGGATATTGTGCTGACAACTCCAATCATCAATAAAAACAAGACGCAAACTAATTTGATTATTTTTTTCATTATTTTTCCCCTTAAAACATCTCTTTTCATTTTAGTGAATTCTCCTTCTTTTTGCAATAAAACTTAATATAAAATCTAAATCACTTTTCTAAAATTAAGGACTTATCTTGAAATGATACAGTTATTCTTATAATTATTGAACGTAGCCGAGGACTCAATGTATTTTAAGAATTCTGTAAGGAGCAGATACTTTCTCACAACACTTCTCACTTTACGAGGTGTTGAAGTTTGGATATGAACACACTAATCATTTTATTTCACCAAACAGATTCTTAAAACTTCTTAATTTGATGTCCAAAAACACGAAGCTCAGTAGGCTTGAGACCCGAGACTCAATCCTGTGAGTAGCACACTCTCTGTCATAGTACCTCTCCATTGACGAGGATGTTGAAACGATGGATGTATCCAATCAAATAAGCTAATTTCACTAAACCAGTTTCCAAAGCACGCTGCTTTTAAGGTAAAACATAAAGAGCCTCGGATACCAATAATCATAAGAATAACGTGCGTAACCAATGTGAATTACACTCTCTTGAAAATTTATTTTCTAGAGAGTGTTTGAAGCTTGGTAGCCTCAAGACCTTGGCTTGAGGCGATACAGTTATTCTTATAATTATTGAACGTAGCCGAAGGCTCAATATGTTTT
>CAJPNA010000090.1 GCA_905371865.1 uncultured Carnobacterium sp. | reverse complement strand
AGCAGAAGTCTTTGTTTATGGACAAAAGCAAGATATTAAAACAAAAGATGCTTCAGCATTAAAATATGCTCTTGAAGAAGTCATCGACCATTATCCTAAACCTGCTTTAGAAGTGTTAATGAACTTATTAGATAGCCATGATACTGAACGAATTTTAACATCTATTGGTTTTAATAATACTGAGGATGTACCTCTCCACGAACGACCTTCTTTAGAGTTATCTGGAAATATACTTGAAGATGCTATTAGGAAATTAAAAGTAGCAAGTTTTATCCAGTTTACGATTCCTGGTGTTCCATCTATTTATTATGGAGACGAGATTGGAATGCAAGGATTTAGAGACCCATACAATCGTAAAACTTTTGATAAATCTAAACTGAATCAAGAGATTTTTGATCATTATTTGACTCTAACAAATTTTAGGAATGACCATAAAAAAGACTTTAAAGGAGATTTTAAAGTTATATACTGTCAAAATGGTTGTTTAATTTACCAAAGAGAATCTCTTGTTTGTGCCGTAAATATCAACAATCATTCTCATTTCGTAGAAGGATTACATGGTAAACAAATATTTTCTAGCACCTCTACACGTAACCATCCTAAAGGATTAATCATTCCATCTGTTGGGTTTGCAGTTTATGAAATCAAAAAATAAAAAAGAAGATTATCACAGTTGTGATAATCTTCTTTTTCATTTAACCTTCTACCTTTTTTATATGCCATATATTTTTGGCATACTCTTCCACAGAACGATCTGCTGAAAATATTCCTGCATTTGCAATATTTGAAAGACTCATCTTCATCCATTTATTGGAATCATTATAAGCTTTTTCGATACGTTCTTGTGCTTCAACATAGCTATCAAAATCTGCAAGACACATATAATGATCTTGAGTTAATAAATAATCCACGATGAAGTTGAAATTCATTCCACCAACCGTCATTGTACGGATGAAATCAAGAACGGTCTTAATCTTAGGTGAATGATTATAGTATTCCCAAGGTTTGTAGCCCTTAGCATATAAAGCATCTACTTCTTCTGTTTCTAAACCGAAAATAACAATATTGTCTTCTCCAACAGCCTCGAAGATTTCAACGTTAGCTCCGTCCATTGTACCAAGTGTCACTGCTCCATTTAGCATTAGTTTCATGTTACCAGTACCACTCGCCTCTTTACCTGCTTGAGAGATTTGTTCACTCACATCAGCAGCTGGCAAGATAATTTCAGCTAATGTCACTTTGTAGTCCGGAATGAATACTACTTTAATATATTCACGTACTAATTCATCACTTTCAATCATTTGAGAAATTGAGTGAATGAATTTAATAATATTTTTCGCCATTTGGTATCCTGAAGAAGCTTTCGCAGCGAAAATAAATGTACGTGGAGTTGGACGCAATCCATTGTATTTAATTTCATGATAAAGATATATAATGTGTAACGCATTTAATAATTGACGTTTGTATTCATGTAATCTCTTCACTTGTACGTCAAAGATTGAATGAGGATTTACCGAAATCGCAAGAGTTTCCTTAATGTAATCTGCTAATTGCTCTTTCTTAGTTAATTTAATCGCTTGTAAGTCTTTTAGAACTTTCTCATCATCTTTGTATGCATTCAACTTAGAAATACCAGAGAGGTCTTTAATGAAGTCATCTCCGATTAATTTTTCTAAGTACGTAGCAAGTTCTGGATTTGCTTGACCTAACCAACGGCGGTGTGCAATCCCGTTTGTCACATTCCCAAATTTTCCTGGATATAACTCGTTAAATGCTTTGAAAGTATCACGAACAAGAATATCGCTATGCAGTTTTGATACCCCGTTTACATAATGACTACCCACGATAGAAAGATTTGCCATCTTAATCATATCGTCATAAATAATCGCTGTATCTCTTAGGGTATATTCTTTCCCTTGTTCTATTACCCATAGACAGAATCGTCTATTAATTTCTTCAATAATTGAGTAAATACGTGGAAGAATTGGTTGGAATAAGGATACTGGCCATTTTTCCAATGCTTCTGCCATGATCGTATGGTTTGTATACGCAAAGGTCTTCGTAGTGATTTCCCACGCTTTATCCCATCCATATCCATACTCATCCACTAATAAACGCATTAATTCCGCAACGCCCATCGCAGGGTGTGTATCATTAATATGAAGCGCTACATGTTCTGAGAAGTTTTCTAATGTACCAAATTCACGATAATGGTTCTTCACTAATTGTTGTAATGAAGCACTAATGAAGAAGTATTGTTGTTTAATACGTAACTCTTTACCTTCATTAGTAACATCGGCTGGATATAATAGTTTAGAAATAGAAGACGCAATTGCTTCTGCTTCTGATGATTTAGAATATTCACCACGTTCAAACAGCTTCATGTTGAAGCCGGTTTTGGCTTTTGCTTCCCATAGACGTAGTGTATTTACTGCAGAAGAGTCATATCCTGAAATCAATAAATCATAAGGTTCTGCTTGGATAGAGGTGTAATTTTTATGGATTACTTTTAAACCTGTATCTGTCATCACTTGTTCTAACTCACCATAGAACCGTACTTCGACTTCTTCATCGTTACGATATACTAAACCATATTTCCCCAAATCTAACCATTGATCTGGAAACTCTTGTTGCCAACCATTAGTAATAACCTGCTTAAAGATACCATATTCATAGAGAATAGAAAATCCTGTTACTGGATACTCATTACTTGTTAATGCATCTAAATAACATGCAGCAAGTCTCCCTAATCCACCATTTCCAAGTCCTGGGTCCGGTTCCATATTGTAGATTTCATTTAATGAAAAGTTATTTTCTTTCAAATAATCTTTTGCTTCTGATTCAAGTCCTAAATTAAATAAATTGTTTCGCAAAGTACGGCCAACTAAAAATTCCATTGACATATAATAGGCACGTTTCTGACGAGTTTGTTTTAAAGTTTGTTCATAACTAAATTTCTTTTCCATTAAAATATCACGAACAGATCTCATTAATGCTTCATAGACTTGTCGTTTACTCGCGTTTGAAATAATAACACCAAATTGATTCTTTAACGAATTGTCAACACGACTAACTAAACTTTTCTCAACCATTTAGACTCCTCTTTCTTTTACAGCACTTCTTGATACAACGACAAATATTGTTTAGCAGATTTTTCCCAACTAACATCTTTATTGAGATTATTTTTGATAATTTGATTCCATTCATCAGGTGATTGATAGAAACAAGTTACTGCACGATAAATTGCATCCATCATATCTCCCGATTGGAAACTTTCAAACGTGAATCCATTTCCTTCTACTCCAGTGAACGGAATCACAGTATCACGTAAGCCCCCTACACGATGAACAACTGGAACTGTACCGTATCTCATTGAGATTAATTGTGATAACCCACAAGGCTCAGTTTTAGAAGGCATTAAGAAAATATCACTAGAAGCATAAATTTTTGCGGACATTTCATTAGAAAAGAGAAGAATGCTGCGAACTCGATCATGACGATAATTTTCGAGAGAACGTAAAGCACTCTCATAATGAGCGTCCCCGGTTCCTAAAATAACCAACTGTGCCCCTGTTCTTAAAATATCCTCGCTAGCCTGCAAGAGAAGATCAATTCCTTTTTGATGAGTTAATCTTGTAACCATACCAATTAATGGAATACTCTCACTCACTTCTAATCCTAACTCTTTCTGAAGTTCTAACTTATTCTTTACTTTATCTTCAAAAGTATGGATATCATAGTTAAAAGGAATAATCGGATCTGTTTTAGGATTAAATTTTTCAATATCAATTCCATTTAAAATCCCTTTTAATTTTCCTTGTTCAACAATTAAAATTTTATCTAATCCGTAAGAAAAATAAGGATCTAAAATCTCACGAGCGTAGGTTTCGCTAACAGTATTGATACGATCTGCAAGTTGAATGGCACCTTTTAATAAATTCAAATCACCATTATAAATTAACGCATCAAAATATTTATTATCAAGGCCAAATAGATTTCCCATTTCATACGGGTTGAATCGTCCTTGAAACTCAATATTATGAATCGAAAGAACGCTTTTCATATCTTTGTAGAAATATGCTTCTCTACTCTTCAACACATCTAAATAAATGACAGAAAGAGCTGTATGCCAATCGTTTACGTTAACAATATCTGGTTTAAAGTCAACACCAGGTAAAATCTCAAGAGCAGCTTTGGAAAAGAAAGCAAATCTCTCACCGTCATCGGCTTGTCCATAAATACTCTCTCTCTTAAAGTACTGTTCATTATCAATAAAATAAAACGGAACACCATCAACCACTGTTTCAAAAATTCCACAATACAAGTGTCTCCAGCCTAAATCTACGAACTGATACCCTCTGTAAGATAACCCAAATCGTTCCCGATCAATACTAGAATATAGGGGTAATACTACTCGAGCATCTATTCCCAGTTCACGAAGCGCCCTTGGTAGAGACCCAATAACATCTCCTAGACCTCCAACTTTCACGAAAGGAGCTGCCTCAGCTGCAATAAAACATACTTTCATACTCTCTCTCCTTTAAATTATTCTGGATTAATTATACCTTTAAAATTTGAAAAGAACTAGCCTCTTATATAAAAATTTTGATATAAAAAAGTCTAAGACAAAATAGTCTTAGACTTTCTAAATTCATTAAATTTCAGGATAGATATCTTCTACAGATTTTTCAGGATCAATTACGATAAATAAGTTTCCGTGAGATCCAATAGCTGAACTTTGGAATTTATTGTCATTTCCATCTTCATCTACAGGGCTGTATGGAAAATAAACGCGGTCAGTTTCAACAACTACGTCTGATTTTGGATGATTTCCATCTAAATATAAAATATCCATTAATTCAATATCGCTATATTTTTTAACACGTTCGAACATACCTAATTCTAATCCACCTAAGTTAATGTCTTCAGACATTACGTGGTCAGCTTCTGGTAAGATCTCAATACGTAATGATTCACATGGGTGAATTTCTTGGAATTCTCCACCGTTAATACGTCCAAATGAAGTTGTAACTTTTTTAATCCATAAGTCACCAATCAAACGGCGATTAATCGTCCATGTTTCTCCATTTCTAAATACAAATCGTAAACCTGACATAACCTTTTTCATATAGGGTCACTCCTTAAAATAATATTGCTTACAAGATTAATTCTACCATTGAAACGCCTTTCATTCAAGAATTAATACTAATAAATGAAAAAATGAAATTGATTTCATAGTTTTAATTTTTGAGAAAATGATTCCTTATCCAATCAACAATTTCATGGTTTTCATTATTTAATTCCCCAGATAATATGGCCTTCTCAACTGCTTGAAGAACTTCTCCTATCTTTGGTCCCATTTTTTCAAGTTTTAATGCTTCTTTTACACCAAATCCATCTATCTGAATTTCTTGCATAGAATGAATAGGTAGAGTTTTATACACTTGTGTTAAGATCTTATGATTTTCAGTTCTACCAAGTCCTGGGAGTAATCCTTCAATTTCTACAGCAATCCTTTCTGAACATTCGTATGCCATGAATGAATCCCACTCTTTATCTAAACGATTAAGAAGCGTTTGATATCCTATCAACGTCTCAGAAATTTGCTCATTCGAAGATTTCCAATTTTTTAACACTTTCTTTAGCTCGGAAACACTTAATTGATTATAATACGCAAATAAAACCCACGCTTGAAGAATCGACATAGAACTTATTGAAAACTCTCCAATTTTTTTCAGTGTTTCTCTAGAATTTATAAAATCCGGACATGATTGATACAAATCCGATTCGATAAATGCAAGAAACGCATTGTTACGATGCAAACTAACAATCATTTTCTCAAATTCTACCTTCATTCGCTCTACAGCAACGTGCTCTAAGTTATTTTTCAAAACACGAATAGCATTAAACGTCTTCGATTCTATTGTAAAACCTAATTGCCCTGCAAATCGTATAGCTCTCATCATACGAAGCGCATCCTCATTGAAACGCTCCATAGGATTTCCAACACATCGAATGATAGAATTTTCCAAATCTTTAAGTCCATCAAAATAATCGACAATTTCTTCCTGATCATTAATAGCTAATGCATTAATGG
>CAJPNA010000089.1 GCA_905371865.1 uncultured Carnobacterium sp. | reverse complement strand
CGGTGGCGGATTCTAACGAAGGAGAATTTATGTTAAATGAAATGATGCACAGACCTGTTGTCAAACCGGAACTGGTCGAGTACATGCGCACAAGTCAACGCCGTTTTCCGGGGGGCTTAGGCGAATTAGAAAATATGGCTAATGAATTAGGAATTCCCATTATTCCTCATGAAACAGCCGTTTTCCTAGATTTTATAGTGGGACTAACCCAACCGAAAAATGTTTTAGAAATTGGGACAGCCGTTGGATTCTCAGCGAGTTTAATGGCAACAGCTTCACCACAAGCAAAAGTAACGACCATTGATCGCTATGAGTTAATGTATAGCCGTGCCAAAGCAAACTTTGAAAAATTAGGCTTATCCGACCGAATCACCCAATTGGAAGGCGATGCAGCCGATATTTTACCAACGCTAGAACAAGGAAAATATGACTTCCTCTTTATGGATAGTGCTAAAGCAAAATATATTGAGTTCTTCCCATATTGCATGGACGTGCTAGAAGTTGGCGGCGTGCTAGTGGTGGATGATATTTTCCAAGGAGGAACGATTTTAGAAGATGTGATGGATCGCCCAAGACGTGTGCGTAAAATTCATCGTCGCCTCAACATGTTCCTTGATTTAGTACAAAGTGACCCAACCTTAAGATCAACATTACTTCCTTTAGGGGATGGGATTATTATGATTCAAAAAATGGAAGAAAAAGATTTTAAATATATTTTAGAAGACTTGTTATAAATCATGGAAATATGGCTTGAAAAGTTTTACAATAAGTAAGAATGACAAAGAAAGGAAGTTTTACAATGACAGATAAAGTGCGTGTACGTTATGCACCAAGTCCAACAGGGCACTTACACATCGGGAATGCTCGTACAGCCCTATTTAACTATTTATTCGCGAGACATTATAGTGGAGAGTTCATCATCCGTATCGAGGATACTGACCGCAAGAGAAATCTTGAGCACGGAGAAGAAAGCCAGTTAGAAAACTTAACTTGGCTTGGAATGGATTGGGATGAAGGTCCAGATAAACCAGGGAAATACGGTCCTTACCGTCAATCAGAACGTGAACATATTTATAATCCACTTATCGAGCAATTAATTGCTGAAGACAAAGCGTATAAATGCTATATGACAGAGGAAGAGTTGGAAGCAGAACGTGAAGCGCAACGTGCTCGTGGTGAAATGCCTCATTATAGCGGGCAACACGCTCACTTAACACAAGAGCAACGTGACGCTTTTGAAGCAGAAGGACGCACTCCTGTTGTTCGTTTCCGTGTTCCAAAGACTGGCACCTATGCTTTTGATGATATCGTTAAAGGCGAAATTTCATTCGAGTCTACAAGCGTCGGCGGCGACTTCGTTATCTTAAAACGTGACGGAATGCCAACGTATAACTTCGCAGTAGCAGTGGATGACCACTTCATGGAAATCACTCATGTTTTACGTGGAGATGACCATATTGCCAACACTCCAAAACAATTAATGATTTACGAAGCATTCGGTTGGGAACCACCTCGTTTCGGGCATATGACATTAATCATCAATACAGAAACAGGTAAAAAATTATCGAAACGTGATGAATCAATTTTACAATTCATCGAACAATATAAAGACTTAGGGTACTTACCAGAAGCGATGTTCAACTTTATTGCGCTTCTAGGATGGTCTCCTCAAGGCGAACACGAAATCTTCAGCCGTGAAGAATTCATCGAAATCTTCGACGAAAAACGTCTTGGTAAATCACCAGCAGCTTTCGATCCGAAGAAATTAGAATGGATTAACAACACATACGTGAAGAAAACTCCATTAGAAGAAGTGGCTGAAATGGCGATTGCGCAATTGAAAAAAGCGGGAATCGTATCGGAAGAAGTTTCTCCTGAAGAACATGCATGGTTAGTGAAATTAGTGGCGTTGTACCACGACCAAATGAGCTACATGAATGAAATCGTTGCTTTATCAACATTATTCTTCAGAAAAGATTTCGAAGTGGAAAATGACGAAGCAAAAGAAGTGCTTCAAGGCGAAACTGTTCCAACAGTATTGAATGCTTTTATGTCTAAATTAGAAGCGATGGAAACATTCGATGAGCCAAGTATTTTGGCGGCGATTAAAGAGGTTCAAAAAGAAACTGGCGTAAAGGGTAAAAACTTGTTTATGCCAATTCGTGTGGCAACAAGCGGACAAACACACGGGCCGGAGATCGGTAAGACGATTGAGTTACTTGGAAGAGAACGCAGCATTGCACACATCCAAGCGGCACTTGCTCTTATTAAATAAATGCTAACAGAAAGGGTTAACGCAAACTGCGTTAACTCTTTTTTGTTTATAGATAGAGAAGGAGGACCTAACGGTCCGATATACTCGAGAATCCCTCGGATGTCTTTATAATAGCTATAAAGGGGTAACGGTTCGAGCCTATGGTCTCTCACCTTTAAAGCTTCAAAACAGGAGTACGTCCAAGAGTGGACTACTCCTGCTAATTCACATTTAATACGATTCCCCATTATTGCTATTATAGAATCCGAGGTTTCTCTCGTATATCGTCCTTTTCAGCTAAAAAAGGTTAATCCTTTCTCGAAAAAGAGAGTTCGACAGGTGTGTGCATGCCACGTTCTCTGGCGCGGGGAAGGGAGAATATGAGGTGTGTGCTCGAGAAAATTGTTGAGTAATAGACTGCTGAAAAATAAAGGCATAAAGTGTGTGCTAAAAAAGGTGTAAATAGCGATGTGCTGGATAGAAAACAAAAAGGGCAAAGAAAAAACGGATGAGGGTTCATCCGTTTTTTTGTATTTTGTGACAAAAGAAGGTGAGCGAGAGTAGGTCTGCACTGCCTCCTGGGCTGAGGTTACGCTCGATAAGGACGTTGTCGTAGTCTTCTAATTTGGAGACAAGCTCTTCTTCTGAGAGAGTTTGGGCTTCGTCAAAGAGGAGTTTGGCTTCTTGTTGGACCTTCTTATACGCATCGATTCCGCCTCGGTGAATGAGGTTTCCGTCTTCTACGAATGTCATGAGGTAGAGGAGCAGGAGTAAGTCACGGTGACGAGGAGTATGCGTGTTTAGTGTGTTGTAATAGTCGAGGGCTTTGGAAAGGCTAGGGTAGCCACTTGCAGCTTCGCCTCGAATGCCTGTGATGCCATGTTCGACGTAAAGTTTTTCTCCATATGAAAGATGTTCTTTCTGGTCGAGGTCGGCAAAATCCACTTCAATCAGGTGACGTGTCATTAGATGACAGTAGTGCAGGGCTTCTGGAATGTTGCCTTTTGTATGAGCGGTGGCACCTAAAACCAGGGCAAAGGAGAAATTAGCTCCTTTATGGGTGTTGATATGGTTTGTGGCAGCCATCATGGCGTCTTCTGCCTGTTTTCCAAGGGCGCGGAGCTCGTTAAATAAGTCGAGTGGGGTGCCGTTATGGTTCTCTCCTGCTTTGGCGTAGGCGAGTAAATAAGGACGTAGCGCGTCGATGCTTTTGTAGAAGGTGTCCTTTGTCATATCTTGATGCGCGCCAGTAGAAATTGGGTCTACGAGGCCTGGTTTTGGCGCAAGATTCACTTCTTGTAGAAGGGCATCTGTTGCCACTTTTGCTAAAAACTCAGGATTAATCAATGTGTAATTTCTCCATTTGTTTCAATATAAATTTCAATGAGCGGTCTAAGTGTTCATGAGTAATAAGAGTGATTTGTTCAACGTCATTATTGAGCATTCCGCGATAAATAAGCTTATGTTCATCAAGTGCTTTTGTACGACGTTCAGAGGAACGAATCGATAAGTCACGGAAGTATATTACGTAAGTACGGAGTTCGTTGACGATTTCTTTTAGACGAGTCATTTGGCATTTTTCATAAATGAAATCATTAAAGGTTGTGAAGTTGGCAAGTACCTCATCCACTTTGTCTTCGGCATTCAGCTGATCGCATTCTTCCAAAATGGCTTGTAGCTCTTTAAAGTCTTCTTTCGTCATGAGTTTCATGGCGTTAATGGTTGCTAAGGTATCGAGGGACTTTCTAATTTCAAAAATCTCATGGGCGTCCTTGATGGAAATCCCTTTTACGATAACGCCAATTTTAGGAATGTGTTCTACTAACATCTCTTTGGTTAATTCATTTAAGGCGTAGCGAATGGGAGTTCGGCTGATATTTAATTCTGTAGAGAATTCCTTTTCGTTAATTCTTGTGCCGGCAGGAATCTCCCCCAAAATAATCGTTTTACGAAACGCTTCATAAAGCGAGATTTTTAGAGGTTTGTTTTGAGAGATGTCTAAATTCTTTTTAACTGCTTGAATGACTGCTGACATAATAGCCTCCTTGAATTTGTTCTATGTATCAGAAATAGTATAAACGAAAATAGTGAAAAATGCACAAAAAAGACTTGTTAGGCTGGGCCTGAACAAGTCTTTTTCACAAATTCGTTTTGAATTATTGAGCTAAGTATAATGGCATGTGACCCATTAATACGATTGTTACAACGAAGATTACGAAGACAACAGCAGCGTATTTAGCTGATTCTTTTTGCCATTCACCCATGTCTAATCCTGTTAGACGTAATAGTAAGTAGATGAACGCTACTAATGGGCTTAATAAGTGGAATGCTTGACCCATTAATGAAGCTAATGCCATTTGCATATCAGTGAATCCATATTGGCGTCCGATTTCTGCGAATGGAATTAATACTCCATAGTAGAAGCCATCGTTTGTTAAGAAGAATGTACCAGGAACTGAGATAATTGCGATAATTAATGACCAGAATCCTGCTAATTGTTGAGGGATGATTTGAACGATGCTGTTTGTTAAAGCAGTCGCCATTCCAGTTCCTTGGAATAATCCCATGAATACTCCGGCAGCAAATACAAGTAATACTACTTGTACAGCGTCCCCAGCGTTGTCCCCAATACGTTTTGCTTGAGATTTTAAGTCTGGGTAGTTGATCATTAAGGCTAAACCTGTACCAACTAAGAATAATACAACTGGTTTCACTTCGATTGCATCGATAAATGAACCCGCTACTAACCAACCGATTAATACGATTGTCATGATAGCGTTGATAACGAAGTTTTGTGGACGACGTTTTTCTAACACTTCTGGATCAGTGATTGTTGTTAATTCGTCTAATTCAGCATCTGTTAATTCTTGGATTCCTAAACGTGCACGTTCTTTTTTACCCATTGAGCGAGCAACAATGAAGATTACGTAAAGTGCTGAAAGAATCATACCTGGTGCTAAGTAAGCTAGGATATCTGCTTCTACACCAAGAACTGACATTGCACGAGCAGTAGGTCCGCCCCATGGTAATAAGTTCATGATTGTGTTTTGTAAGATAACAAGAACCCCTAAGTTCATTAATTTCATGTCTAATTTTTTGTAAATTGGCACGAAAGCTGAGCAGCAGATTAATGTAGTTGTAGTTCCGTCACCGTTTAATGATACGGCAGCAGCAACGATAGCAGTAGCTATCAACACTTTCATTGGGTCGCCTTTAGCGAAGCGAATCATTTTGTTAGTGATTGGATCGAATAATCCAGCGTCTAACATTGTAGAGAAGTAAAGGATTGCGAATAGAAGCATAACCCCTGTTTCAGCAGTTCCTTTCATCGCTGTTAATTTATCTTTTGAGTTATTTCCGAATAACCCTTGGCGAATTAATGTACCGATGTTTACGTCTTGGACTTGACCTGTAGCAACTAAAATAATTGCGAAAATTAATGGAATTAATACTAAAGCTGTGAATGGTGACATTTTTTTCTTCATGATAATGTACATGAAAATAGCCATCATTACATAAGCTGCAACTGTGATAACCATCATATCTTCCTTTCTTTTTTGAAAAACTATTTTTAATAGCAGGAGAATCATTCAGTCGCTAAAACCTGAAGGGCTCTCCACGAACTCACTTCAAAAATGAATTCGTTTACTTATAGCGATATCTTAAACAATATTTAATAAAAAAGATAGTGTTTTCATATCGAAAAACAATAAAAAAACAGTTTGATGTGACAAATTGAACATAATGCTTATATCCTATTTATAATAAAACACCAAAAGAACAGGAAAAGCCCCATTTTATATTTCTGGAATGATAGTGTTTTCTGTATAATAATTCTATGCAGATTATGT
>CAJPNA010000088.1 GCA_905371865.1 uncultured Carnobacterium sp. | reverse complement strand
CTACTGCAATAATGGAAGCACTCGCTAATTTCAACAAACGTTCAAACGTAATTTTGAAGTTCGTAAACTCTTTAGAACGGATGATATAAAAGAATGCATAAATCACCACAAAAATGCAGGTCATATATCCCATATAGAAATGAACAAACAATGCAAGAGCAAGCATTCCAATATAGCCCTTAGGAGATTCATTATCTAAAACTTGTTCTACTCCTATTAATACAAGTGGCAAGACAATCATGCCATCGTAAAAAATAGGGTTCATTTGATAACTAACATTAAACCCATTTAATGCATAGATTGTCGCTACAATTGGTAATAAATAGGCTTTTTTCTTTAAGCCATCATATCGCTTTACTAAAAAGTGCGTCATTGTTAGACCCATCGTTCCATAACGTAAAGCAATGGTCACAGGAACAACCCATTGAAAATTCTCTTCAGAAAACAATAGAAACAGAAAATTAAAAGGACTCAATAAATTAAATCCCCAAATTCCAAGCATTCCTCCACCAATCGATTTAGAGAACGAATAGAAAAAACTGCTCCAATCTCCATTTAAAAATAAATGTTTGAAATAGGCATAAAGACCAATGTATTGTGCATTAAAATCAACCGCCATTAATGATTTAGCACCAAAAGGGAAAAATCCATCTATGATCCAAGCTACGAGCATAATCAGCATCGGAGCTAGGAAACTAGCTAAATAGACTTTTTTCTTAGTTGTCATTTTGATCTCCTTTCTGTTTCATGTTGGTTTGATCGACAAGATAATGAGGGCGTTTTTTAACTTCATAATAAATTTTTCCAATGTATTCGCCTAACACTCCAATAGAGATCAGTTGAATCCCTCCAAAAAGAACTACTGAAAAAATAGTTGTGAAATATCCACTAACCATTGTGTCAGGGGCCACAAAATACTGTACAAATGACCATAATACATAAGCGACTGAAATCATTAAACAGAAAAGCCCTAAGTTAATACACATTCGCAATGGTTTATCATTAAAAGATAAAATCCCTTGAATGGCATAATTTAACGAAAACCTCAATGAGTACTTCGTTTCTCCAACCGTACGAACTTGATTTTCATATTCAATTACTTTTTCTTTGAAACCAATCCAAGAAAAAATCCCTTTAGAAAAACGATTATATTCTTGTAAAGATAAAATGGCACGAACGGCTTTACGACTGAATAAACGGAATTCTGATACTCCATCCATTAATTCAATGTCCATCATTTTATTTGCTAATTTGTAAAAATGTTTTGCTAAAAACGTACGATGCGGTTTCTCTCCTGTACGAGTACGTCTCGCGCTAACAACATCATATCCTTCTTGATAAGCCATAATCATCCTAGGTAATAATGTAGGTGGATGTTGTAAGTCTCCATCCATTAAAATCACGGCTTCTCCGGTTGCATATTCAAGACCCGCTATTGTCCCAGCTTCTTTACCAAAATTTCTACTAAAACTAATATATTTTACGCGAGAATCTGCATCTGCAATAGCAAGCATCTTTTCAAAGGTACGATCTTTACTCCCATCGTTAATAAAAATTAACTCAAATTCAGCTTGTGTGATTTGATTAATTTCTTTTACTAAAGCATTATACATTTTTTGAATCATATTCTCTTCGTTATAAAATGGAATTACAATCGATAATTTCATTGATTCATTCACCAATCCTTAAAAAATTCGCTATCTTTATCATATCATTTTTTCATGTTTAGTGCTTCCAAAAATGAATATTTTTATAAAAAAAGAGAAGCAACCTTCGATAAAAGGTCACTTCTCGTATAAAAAGACTAGATTTCTTTTAAATTTTTAATCAATAAATTGGTCCCCAATAACCCGAGTAGCAATATGCTAAAGACCACAATAAAGCAAACCATAAAAAATTCTTCTGGCAAAGCTAAAATAATAGGATCTTTCTTGGGATCAAAAATCCAAGCATCATTGTTAAAAAAGAGCTCATGAAATTTAATAAACAATGTATTAAAAAAACTTGCAATACCAACACAAACGAAAATCGGAACAAGAACTAGCCATCGAATTGGCCTTCTCAAAAGCCAAGTTAGACGCCTTTGTTTTAAGAACCGAATTCCAAAAAAGCTGACTAAACCTGAAGAAAGGAATATCGCAAAATTAATAAAGAATAGCCTTTTTACTTCAAAAAAATGAAATAATCCTTGCTGAGAACTCGTAAAATTACTCATCACCAGTGAATCATTCAACGGATTCGTCAAATATCCTATCAGTTCATGATAATTTGTTTTAAGAACATCCGCACTGTATCCATTCATTTTTTCTACTCCAAACCACTGAATGGACCAATGGTATAGTGGTTCGAAAAAGATCACAAAGGTAATTCCTAAACTTAAGCAGAATAAAAATAGAGCAGTAGCTATCCCCCATTTTTGAACTCGATAAGGTCTCATTAAATGTTCCATTTACTCAAATCCTCTACTAAATGGGTTGGTTGTTCCTCTACGTTCAACAACGTTTCTCTTGTAGAAAATCCTGTTAATACCATAATTGTATCAAGTCCATATTGAATGCCTGCTTGAATATCTGTTTGGTAATTATCTCCGACCATGGCAATATCTTCTTTTGTGAAATGTGAGTCGGGGAACTTCGCATTGAGATACTCTAATGCAGATTCCATAATGACACTACTAGGTTTACCAATAACAATCGGTTCCGCTTGAGTCGCCACTTTTAAGAATCCTGTTATTGCTCCTGAACCAGGAACAGGGCCTTTTTCACTTGGTAAATTGGAATCGATATTTGTAACAATATAAGTGGCTCCACCTCTAATGGCTAAAGTCGCTTGTTCTAAATCTTTATAGGTAACACTGCGATCTAGGGATTGTAGGACTAATTCAGGATTTTCAGAATCCAGGGTAAAGCCAGCTGATTTGACTTGATTCTTAATCGCATCTTCTCCAATCACCATCACGCGTTCTACAGAATAGTGTGCTTTTATATAATCTACTGCAGCAACACCACTTGTATAGACTTCTGAGGCTTCAATATTTGTTCCATAATTTTCACGCAAGTTTTTGGCCACTTGTTCAGGAGTTTTCGTCGCATTATTTGTTACAAATAAAAACGGGATGTTGGCTTCTTGTAGTCGTTTAATAAAAGCTTCAGCTGTAGGAATACGTTCCTTTCCCTTATACATGGTTCCGTCTAAATCAATAAAATATGCTTTATACATTTATTTCCCTCTTTGTTGGTTTTCTCTAATATGGAATCCTTTTTTCTGAGGATTTTTAACAATACTTTTCTTCACCTTGCTACTTGAAGATTTTTCAACTTCTTTCATTGAGAAATGTTGCGAATTTGATTTCTTCGTTTTCGGTTTAAACGTTTTTTCTCCATATTCCTTCATTGTCTCTTTTGGAATAAATTCTTTCAAATTAAAATCTTGTTCTTTTTTATTGCGTGGATTTGTTTCATTATTGTGACGCTTTTGACGATTTTGAGATTTCTCTTTGAACTTACGATTTTGTTGATTTCTCGCAGGAGCATCTAAATCTACTGGACTAAATACATGCTCTCGTCTTGGATTATTTTGGCGTTTTCTTTGAGAACTTCTCTCACGTCTTGGTCGTTGTGGTTTTTCTTCCTCAAGAACAGGTTTGTGTTTTGCCTCAGGATCTCTTTCTAATACAAAATACTGACAGCCAAAATTGCAATATTCCAAAATATACTCTTGTAAATAATCAATATCTCTATCTGGAGTTGCTAATTTATGAGAATGTTTAAAGAAGCCCTTTAAGCGTAATTTTTCATGGCCCCAATCCCCTACAATATAGTCATAACGCTCAAAAATATCGTTATAGCGTTCATTGAACGCTTCAATATTAAATCCGTTTCTATAATCTTCAATGATTTGGTAATGTACCTCATCGACCAAAATCGTCTTTTCGTCCACTACCACCGCTCTTTTTGGTTCTTCTTCAGGATTCGTCACAATTTCTTGCAAAACTTGACTCAATTCATCTGAAAGCGTCTCTACGGTTTTCTCAGTCATGATAGTTCCTTTCTTTAAAAATTAATTCTTTTTCAATAATCGTTCTTAATAAATCTGGATATAAAATTTGGTTGACCCCTTTTTCTTCAATCATCGGAAAAAAAGGGACAAAACGCATATGGTCTGGGCATACAAATGTAATGATTTCATCGTCTCCTAAAACTTTTCCATCGACGATAATTTCTTCACCCTTTTTAGAAAATCCAGTATATAAGATTTCTCCAAATAGTTTACCACGAAAACCATATCCGCGAATAGCTTTTTCTAGTAATTCTGGTTGTTGCTCTTCAAAAACTCGAAGTAATTGTTTGAAATTTTTTACAGAAAATTGACTTTTATTTAAGTGAATCGGATGAGGCATACAGTCATGTAAATCAAACTTCGTTAATGTCCCCTTCTTAAACTCATGTACAAATAGTCCAGTATATGTAAACGCAATCGGAATTCCTGTTTGCCTAATCATCGCTTCAAGGGAAAGTTGTGCCAAGTCTCTTACTGAATAATCTGGAATCTGATGGAGAACAATATTTTCTTTGAGTAATTTGATTCCTTCTTTTAGGTAGATTTTTCCTTCATCAGTGGCAGAATCCTCTTTTAGCGTTTCAACTTCAATCATACTTTCTTCTAAAGGAATGAGCTTTTCCTTCTCAGTTTTTAAATGTAGCTCTCCAATGTAAGCACCATATTTAAACCCACCTGTTAAGAGTGTTTGGTTCACCCTTTTTCCTTCTTTAAACAAATGATGTGTGTGTGCTCCAAGAATTACTTGAATTTCTGGATACGATTCGGCTATCAAGGTATCCAAATCAATGCCCAAATGGGATAAAAGGACAATTTGATGCCCCTCACTAGCGAGTCTAGGAACTAATCTATCGAGCGTTTTTAAAGGTTCTTCAATCCAATATCCATTTGGTTCGTAACTTTCTGGATAGGAGGCTGTCAACCCTAATATTGCAATGCTACATTGTTCAATTTTTTCGAATTGGATTTCAGTTGCATAAGGCGGTGTTTCCCCTGTAGATTGCCACTTCACATTAGAGATAATGACTTTAAAATCCTTTTCCTTATAAGCTCCCTCTAGTTCTTTTGGAGTATAAGCAGTCCCTTCATTATTTCCCAGTGTTACAAAATCTATTTTTTGTTGATTTAAAAGGGTAGACGCAATTTGCCCATTTTTTGCTTCCACTAGAGGATGAACTCGATCAATCAAGTCTCCTAAATCAACTGCCCAAACAGTGTGACCTAATTCTTCAAGTTCTTTCCTTCTAGCCCTCATAAAATTCGTTTGCGTTTTTAACGAATGAAAATTTGAGTGCATATCATTCACGTGAAGAATTGTTAAATCACTCATCAATTTCCTCATGACCAGCATTATTAAACAAGGTTGCTTCCGTCATTTTTTGTAAGTCTTTCGGTGCCAACTCCATTTGCAAACCACGCTTTCCAGCAGAGATACGAATGGTCTCATTTTGCATCGCACTCTCCTCAATAAAAGTTGGAAATTTCTTTTTCATACCGATTGGAGAGCAACCTCCGCGCACATACCCTGTAAGAGGTTCGAGCTGATCTAGAGATAGTAATTCAACTTTCTTATTCCCTGAAATTTTTGCCACCTGTTTTAAATCTAATTCCTTATGAGCTGCAATACAAGCAACTAGATGCCCTGTTCTATCCCCTGTTAACACAATCGTTTTATACACTTCTTCAACAGGAATCCCCATTCCGTCTGCAGCATGAAGCGCATCTAAATGAGCTGTGTCTACATCATACTCATGAATAACATAGGGGATCTTGGCTTGTTCTACCATTCTTACAGCATTTGTTTTGATTACTTTTTTCTTTTTCACGTGATATCACTCCCTCTTTTATTCTACCATAAGGAGCTTTCTAAATAAAATTCCGTTTGACATAAAAACAACATCCCCTAAGAAAAAACTTAGGGAATGTTAGATTAACCTAGTAAGTTTAATCGACGAATAAAATCGTCATTGGACTTTGTTTCTTTCAACTGTTTCACTAGTTGTTCACTCGTCTCAAGCCCATCACCTTTAATCGAATGACGCACTTTCCATATTAC
>CAJPNA010000087.1 GCA_905371865.1 uncultured Carnobacterium sp. | reverse complement strand
GAAAACGTAAAGCCAAACAATCTAAAATCTTTAAATGGGGAATGATATCTGCTGTTGTTATACTATCACTATCAACCATTTGGTTTGGATTATTATATGCAGGTGTTTCAATCCAGTTGGATGAGCTGTCTAAACGAAGTGGTGTAGCAACTGTTGATAAGACTGAGAAAGCGTTGGAGGTGTATCGTAAAGTAGCTGACGCTGGTGACCAGCAAGACATTAAAGAATCTCAAATTGCGAACTTGAAACAACAATTGAAAACTACATTAGAAGAAGCAGATAAAGCTAAGAAAGTAGCGGGTAATCAACAAACGTTTATAGCATCAGTATTGAGTGAGACACAAGCAACTGATGTCGTATCAAAATTTTTCAAATTATATTTTAGTACTAACGGTGTTGATGTCAACACTGATGATTTATTAAAATTCTTTAGAACTGAACAGGAATTATTAGCTTTAGGTAAAATCAATTCACCAATGAAGGAACTATCATCCAAGGGAGAATTGGCTACAACACCAACAGTGTTGTTTAGCGGAATGAGAGGTTCAGTAAATGACTATTTCGTAATCGTAGGATTTAAGGTTAAAGATAAAATTGTACCACAAGTTTATAGAATGTCAATTGATTTAGATGGTAAAATAAAAGTAGTTCACTATCTTGGTTCTATTGATGTTAATTACGATGAGATAGTTAAATCATTAGATGAGGTGAAAGCAAATGGTAATGGTCAGAAAGAAACTACGAAAGAAACTACGAAAGAAAAATCCACAAGCGAAGAAGCTAAATCTTCTAACTAGAACAGTAATTGCAACAATGGCAATGTCACCATTGTTCACCACTGGGGCACATTTAGCAGTCCATGCTAGTGTGAATAATAAACCATGGCAATATGTACGTCGTGGATGTACGATTCAAGAACCAGTGAATGCCAAGGAAGATGGAAAAATCACAAGTTCGACAGGAGATTGGTTACAAGAAGGTACTACTGAGTATAAAGCAGCTAAAGAAATTTTTGATACTTTAACAAAAGTTTATGGTACATCTGGGGCATTTGCGTCAGGTGTAATTGCAAATGCTAAAGGTGAATCTGGATTAACAGCTGACTTAGGTGAAGGATACTGGGCAGGTGGAGGTGGAAGAAACCACTTTGGAATGAATTCAAAAACACCAACTAGCGGGATGGGGCCGTCCACTTCAACACAAGAAGCTAACTACGGTCGAAATTACTTCGGTGGTGGATTATTCCAATTCACTCCATATACGAAATTTACTGATAGTAAATACTGGGGAAGTATTAACAAGGATGAAGGTTGGGCACCAGCAAACCAACTTAGTGCAATGCTAGGTTATGAATTTTGGAATCGAATGCTGGAGAACTACTTTGGTAGAGCATATTCATTTGACACTTACGGTGGGGATAAATTCACAAAAGTAGAACAATTACTTGAAACTGACAATCCAGAAAAAGCTGCATTATATTTCATGATGTCATATGAACGACCAGAAAGTCCACACCCAGAGCGTATGGAATGGGCAAAGCAAGCGAATGCTGTTTTTAACAAAGATAATGTAAAAGCTACACCTTCAAAATTCAAATTTGAAATTAAAGACGATGTGACAGTAGATGTAAGTTCACACACTGAGCGAAAGAGTGATGAGTGTAAGTCTTCCACAACAACTGGAAATCCAGCTGATTGGGGAAATGATGGAAAAGGTGTTTATCCAGCTGATGCTCCAACAATGTTCAATGGTGATAATATTCCAGAATCAGTAAAAGAATTTGTTCTAGACCCACGTAAGGTAGGACTTGGATTTAGAGATGCAACTGGATGGACAAATCCGGGAGACCAGTGCGCAAACTTTGCATCATCTTTCTTATATGCTATATGGGAAAAAGATGGTCAACGTAATCCGAAAGCAGCTGGTCCGGGTGGTATCAATGAAGGTGGTTTATTCGCACCACTATATGCTGATAAGTATGGAGCTAAGACAACTAAAACTCCAAGTAAGGGTGCAATGGGTAGTTCGATGAGTCAATCAGCAGGGTTTGACCCACGTTGGGGACATGTTTGGGTTGTAAGTCACGTGTTTGAAAACGGTGACATCCTAGTAGTTGAGCAGAACGTAGCAAGAGGTAATGTTGGTTCTGGTGCTGCAACTGGAACTACAAACTCATGGCACTATCGATATATCACTGTAGCAACACAAAAATTAATGGATGCTACATATGTTAGTCCATCAGATGCTGGTTACAAACCAAGTGATAAGATTACAAAATAGACTTGAAAGTAGGAACAGAACATGGATAAGAAATTAAAGATTTCGATTATTGTTGGTACATGTGCTCTACTATGTGTGGGAATTACATGGTTCATGTTTGGAGGTAAATCTTCTAACAAGCAAGCACCGGGGGAACTTCACGTAGTTGAATCTAGTGCTAGTACTACAATAGTTGAACCACAGAAGGATGTTAAAACTACATCAAATGCAGTGAATAACACCAACTCTGAAACTCAAACCACAAGTGCTCCTAGTATTAAGGAAAAAGCTAGTGAATATTTGAACAAGTTTGGTGGGAATTTACATGAAGGTTTAAGCGAGGAGCGAATCGCTGAAATTACTAAATGGAAGCACGATGAAGAAAAGATGAATGAAAAGTCAACTCTCGTGGTTTCTCAACATCCACAAAATGAAAAGGATGACGAGAAATTTACTGAGTTTACGGTTATCGCCAAAAATCTACAAGCTACTAGTGAAAGTGACAGTGGTGACGTAAAAGATGGAATTCTTGAAAAGCTACACAAAGCAGCATCTGATTTGACGAAAGTAGCTAAAACATCTGCGTCAGCATATGACGTCGACGGAATCGCAAATGATTACTTCTATAGAGTTCACACAGGTGTAATGTCATTTGTACTTTGGTTAGGAAATGATTGGACTATGGATGACGGTTCGTTGAAGGTTTATAAATATGACGATGACGTTTACCAATATACGATTGCATGGAAGAAAGGGGATAAAGTAATGGGTTACATGATGGGAACATATTACAAGACTCCTAAATCTACTGAATTAGTATCATTTTCAATGACACAACTGGGTTCAGAAGATAATTACAATCAAAGAGAACGAGGTAAGATTAAATGAAGAAATTAGTAGTAGTATTTAGCACACTCTTATTATTAGGGTGTGCTAATAAAGTTAATAAGGAAGCACCTTCGGTGCAGGTAGAGGATAAATTAGAAACCAATCACAATTCAGTAAGTGTAGATTCAAAAATTAAAACAACTAGAGAAGAATCATTACCAAGTGGTGATGTAACATATAATGGCTCTAAGACTGTAGATTCACATGAAGAAGAAGTGTTAAAATTACTATCAGATTTATATGACATGAAAATTCAAAGTAAAGATGAATTATTGAACAAGTTGGATAAAATAAAAGAGTTTGATGTCACATTCAATGTAGATGATGTGGTGAAATTATATTCATATACAACGAGTGATGGCGACAAACGAATTGCAACTGCTTCATCTAGAGTACTTTCAAGTGACAAGTCTTCTCACGACAACGTTATTGAGTTTACTATTAAAGTGAGATTTGCACAGTCTCCAACATACGGTGAAAGTGTTGAATCCATTAGTAATAAATTATACGACATGTTGAGAGATAACGATGAATTACCAACTAGAGATGTCGTATATACATTTGACAAAACTACCAAAAAGCTTGAATTGACAACAAAAAGTTGGTTATTTAATGTTGACTAAGTATGTACATGGAGCATCAAATTATGTTATAATAAAAATAAACTAAAGTGAAAGGAAAATGTCCAATGAATCGAATTAAAAAGTTTTTAGTTGGCACTAAAGATTATTTACTGACATCAGAAGACGGGTCGGTCATATGGCTAATCCAAGAGATTGCTAGTTTTGTCAAAGCGATGTGGAAGGGCATTGGTGAGAGACTGAATTCCATACAAGCAAGTCGAGACCATAGACACGACAATGATAACATTGGTGATGAGTAGGTGACTATGAATGGAAGATAAAAGCAAATTAGCTAAATTCAATTTGAAATCAGTAAACATTTTAGCTGAGTCGAAACATCGAACAATGGAAGTTGAAGCATTAAAGAAGATTACAATGGATGGTATGATTTCAACACAAAGAATGTTGTTGGGTACTTTCATAATGATTGTATTGTTCATAATTATGTTTACATATTTATTTAGTGTAGGTGATAGAATACCATACGTAATTCTACCGATGATATTTTTAGCGATTTCATTATCAGTTATCGTTGGAAATTATTTAATTTCATCACGTGATAAATCCATGTTAAGTTCTGTGGGAACATTTTTATCCGACCGCATTTTCGAACGAGTTCGTAGAAAAGGTGGTCGCAAATCAGACTTGAAGTCTGTGGGAATTGAATCATTTGATGAAAAAACTGGTTTAATTACATTTAGAGATGGTCGTGTTGGTAGAGCATTTGAAGTTGAAGGAACGTTATCACGTTCTACATTACCAGTAGTTGCGAATCAAACAGCTATTGTGAAAGCTCAATATTTGGTAGCTCGTTCAGCCACATCTCATGAGAAACTAATTTTATCAATTAGACAAGTTGATTTGAAAGAACAATTGGAGCATCTAGAAAAGTATAATAACAAAGCAAACTCAGATAGTGATGGTGACAAATGGAGACGTTACATGATTCAATTGATGCATAATTATGTAGCAGATGACTTAGATGGTAAGGAAGTAACCGTGACACAAGTGTTAGTACTATCAGACTTTGATAAGCAAGCTTATGATAATACTGAATTTGAGTTTTTAAGTGCTGTAGACCAAGGAATGTATTCAAGAGCAAGAGCAATCACAAAGCTTGATGAGTTAGTTAGTAAACTAGCTCCACTTACAATGTTGTCGAAAGGGGGGCGTACGTCGAATGGAATTTCTAAAAAAGCTAACAGGTAAGAAAAACGATGATGAAAAGAACAAATTATCATTAAAGGTTAACCAATTTCTAACAGAACCAACACCATATAGATTTACGCCATCTTTTATTAAACATAATGGAATGTATGCTACAATTGTGAAATTGTATGTCAAACAGGGTACAAATCGTAATATGTCATATACAGAGATATTAGACTTTGTACCGACATCTAAGTTGCAAGGAGTGGACATTCACTTCATGGTTGACGATGCATTGATTAAAGATGATGAAAAAAACAAGTTAATTACTAACAATTCGACAGTTAACTTAGCTATTATTAAAGATGACGACAAGGAAGCGAAGAAAAAAGAAGCTAAAGGAAAAATCGAAGAAACTCAAGATAAGAAAACATTACGTGAAAGTGAACGAAGCGACTATTTGGCGTATCAATCAATTATCGGTAACTCAGAACCAATTGCAGTTTACAGATGGTCTCTACTAGTAGTAGGAGAATCGATGGAACTGATAGATGAGCAAATCAAGCAATTGAACGTGAGATTAGCTAAGTCACATGACGGTGCGATTTGGGATTCTTTACCGGGTGAGCAGATGCAACAATTTGAAAACTTGTTCACTGGAATTGAGAAAGATAGATTCATGAACACAACATGGGGTAGTAATTATGCAGGATTGAATGTTTCAATGAGTGCAGGTTTACTAGATGGTGGTGGTATTCCAATAGGAAAAGACGTATACTCACCAGCTAGTTCTACAGCATTTTTTGACTTTGAACTTGGAACTCAATCTCAAGCTATCATCTCAATGCCGAATAATGCAGCATTACCACTATATTATAAGGAAAACGAAGAAAATCAAATCTCAGCAAGTTCAATCATTGCTCAATCAGCAGCAAATCACATTGTAATGGCTGGACATAGAGCGCATCATATAGTGTTGAATGATTTCAATTATTTTGAACCTAATCGTTTTTACAGACCGCATGAAACTGTTGATATTTTTAAAAACTACGATGTTTCGAAAGTAACAATTAACTTAATGCAAGGGTTCGGTTCACTGGATGATGTTCATAATGCATATTATCGACTACGTCAAAAAATCGTGAATGTCTTTAACATTATGCGAGATTTAGAGTTGACAGATACTGACGAAAGTATCATCATGGGAGCATTGGAACAAACATATAACAGTTTAGGATATTGGATTCCGAATGCTGACGTTTATCCAGAGAGAACTAATATTGTTGAGATTCAAAATCCACATATTTACACAACAGCAACAGACTTTAT
>CAJPNA010000086.1 GCA_905371865.1 uncultured Carnobacterium sp. | reverse complement strand
AAATGAGATAGATTAAGATAATTCATCGAAACCTTCCTCCAATCGTTTCTGAGCAGGGCCCAATTACGTCCCACACTTATTCTAGTATCTTTGAACGTCTATTGCTGAATACAAGTATATTTTACCATAAAACAATAAAAATGCAACTATACTCACATTACAAATTGGTTAAGATCTATGATTCACAGGGACACATTTCGTCCCAATTTGCTTGTTAATCTTTTCATGGCAGGTTTCTCCGTCGTCCATCACAAAAGAAATTTCTAAATGGGCTCCGACTTTTTGAGCTATCTTCTCCAAATATAAAATTGAGGGATTATGGTGTCCTGAAACTAACCGTGACAAATGAGCTGGTTTTATCCCAACCTTTTCTGCAAATTCGGTACGTGAGAGTCCGGACACAAGTCTCAACTCTGTAATCCTTACTGCCATTTCTTTTAGAGTGAAATCTAAATCTAAGTCTTTTTCGTAGTTCTCCCAATCCAATGACAAGCGTGCTATTGAACGCTTCAGATTTTGATCCATTTTTTAAAGCCTCCTCTTTAGTATATACAACTGGAATATTCAATTCAGTCTGCGATTTATTTCCCCACATTTCGAGTATCGCAGGACTTAATCCTTCCTTATCCAACAGTTTAAGAGCAGCAAGCATTTTCACCTTTTCTTTATACGGTCTACTATCCACATACTCTAACGTTCTTGGGTCAATCTGATGTTCTATTTTCATAATTTTCCCTCCCACTCAAACATTACCATATTTGGTAATTACCATATATGGTAATGTTGCTCTCTTCTTATGCTTTTTTGCTCTCTTTTAAAAACAAACGAATTAGACTATTTCTCCTATATACTCTGATTTTTTTCCAAAACTTGCACAGTTTTATAAAATTAGATACACTTAAGAAAGAACGTCGCCTTAGTGTAGTGGATATCACATGAGATTCCGGTTCTCATAACAGGGGTTCGACTCCCCTAGGCGGCTTACAATATACTCCACGCTACAAACATTGTTTTGTAGCGTTTTTTGATGCACAAAAAGCAGAACTTGAACTAAATTCAAGTCCTGCTTTGTAAGCGGTTGTATCAACTTTCTTCCCTAAAAGTGAAGAATTTAATTTTTATGCGAATTTTGAAAAATCCCAAATATCTGTCACTAATCCTTCATAAAATTCAGGCTCATGGCAAACCATTAAAATGCTTCCCTTATATTCTTGTAAGGCGCGTTTTAATTCCTCTTTCGCATCGACATCCAAATGGTTTGTCGGTTCATCGAGTACAAGGACATTTGATTCTTCATTCATCAATTTACAGAAGCGAACTTTCGCTTGTTCTCCCCCACTCAAGACTTGCACTTGGCTCTCGATGTGCTTACTGGTTAATCCACAACGAGCGAGCGCTGCACGTACTTCTGGTTGTGTCATCGATGGGAAAGTATCCCAGATTTCTTCTAAGGCTGTCTTACGATTTCCTTTTGGCGTTTCTTGTTCGAAATACCCAAGGTCGATATAGTCCCCACGTGTTACTTTTCCGTTTAATGGCTTAATAATCCCTAATAAGCTCTTGAGTAGTGTCGTTTTCCCAATTCCATTTGCACCGACAATCGCAATCTTTTGACCACGTTCCATTTCAAGATTAATATGTCCTGTTAATGGACGGTCGTATCCAATCACTAAATCTTCGGCTTGGAAAATGTAACGACCAGGAGCTCTAGAAGTCTTGAACTCGAATTTTGGTTTTGGCTTTTCACTGGCTAATTCGATAACTTCCATCTTATCCAGTTTCTTCTGACGAGACATCGCCATATTACGCGTTGCAACACGCGCCTTATTCCGGTTTACGAAGTCCTTTAAGTCCGCAATCTCCTTTTGTTGACGATTATATGCTGCTTCTAGTTGAGATTTTTTCATCGCATACACTTCTTGGAACTGATTATAGTCCCCAACATAACGGTTCAGCTCTTGATTGTCCATATGGTAAATCAAGTTGACGACACTGTTTAAGAATGGAATATCATGCGAAATCAGGATAAAAGCATTTTCGTATTCTTGTAAGTAACGTTTTAACCATTCAATATGTTCTGCGTCTAGGTAGTTTGTTGGTTCGTCAAGTAATAAAATATCTGGTTTTTCTAATAATAGTTTTGCAAGTAATACTTTCGTACGTTGACCACCACTGAGTTCACTCACGTCGCTATCCATCCCAAATGCTGCAACGCCTAATGCACGCGCTACTTCATCGATTTTAGCATCCAGAATATAGAAGTCATGGCTATCTAGTCGCTCTTGCAACTCTCCCACTTCTTCCAGCATCGCGTTCATCTCGTCTTCGTTTGCGTTTCCCATTGCCATATACAATTCATTGATACGCGCTTCAGCCACAAATAAATCGTCGAAAGCTTTTTGAAGGACACTGCGAACTGTCATCCCTGGTTCAAGGACTGTATGCTGATCCAAGTATCCAACTTTCACATTTTTAGACCATTCGATTTTTCCTTCGTCGGGTTGTAATTGACCTGTCACGATATTCATGAAGGTTGATTTCCCTTCACCGTTTGCTCCAACAAGCCCGATGTGTTCCCCTTTTAATAGACGGAAGCTCACATCATTGAAGATGGCTCTTTCACCAAAGCCGTGTGTTAATTTTTCTACATTTAAAATACTCATCAACGTTCTCCTTAAGTTTTCTCTGGGTCATTGTATCATAGTTTGCTCTAATGTCAAAAAGGCTGAGCGACGAGGATAAAAAAGGACCCACAATGTGAGTCCAAAAACCGTTTTTCTTTAGAAATTGAAAATTTCGTTCTTCCTTTAAAGATTGGCTATGATGGTGATAATTGCAACAAGAATACCTACAATTGCCAATAGCAGATATTGCTTTTCTTTTACTTCACTCACTATATAAGCAATACTCCCTCCAATTGTTAGCACAAGAGGAAATAGAAGAGCTAAGAGTTTAGGTTCTTGTCTGGACGAATTTCCTGAAAAATCAATTTGTACCGTAACCAAATCAGGTAATGCTATATAGCTATATACCGCTAGAAAAATCGCAATTACAATCATAATTCCAGCAATCCATTTTTTATTCACTATCACCATCTCCTTTTATTCTATTTAAATTGTGCTTTGTATAAAGCTGCATACGCTCCGTTTTTGGCGAGCAATTCTTCATGCGTGCCGTCTTCGGTTAGTCCATCTTCTGTGACTACAATAATACGGTCTGCATTTTTAATCGTAGCTAGGCGGTGAGCGATAATAAACGTCGTTCTGCCTTTTGCTAACTCGTCAAAAGATTGTTGAATAAATTTCTCCGTTTGAGTATCGAGCGCACTTGTGGCTTCATCCAAGATTAAAATAGAAGGATTCTTCAAAAAGATACGTGCAATTGACAGACGTTGTTTTTGTCCGCCTGACAATTTCACACCACGTTCTCCAATATGTGTATCTACTCCATCTTCTAAATCCTCGATGACTTCTTTTAGTTTTGCTTGCTCGATCGCACGATCTACTTCTTCATCCGTTGCATCGAGTCTTCCGTACAACACATTTTCACGAATTGTTCCATTAAAAAGGAACACATCTTGTTGCACGATACCGATTTGACGGCGAAGCGATTGTAAGGTGAACTGATTGATGTTTGTTCCATCGATCAAGATTTCGCCTTCTTTTAAATCATAGAAGCGTGGCAATAAGTTCACAAGCGTTGTTTTCCCAACTCCACTTGGTCCAACAAAGGCAACGGTTTGCCCTGGTTCGACCGTTAAGTTGATGTGTTCCAATACTTTCTTATCGTCTTCATATCCAAACCCTACATTTTTATATTCCACACGTCCTTCAAAAATTGGTGCAGGAATGGCATCGGGTGCGTCTTCGATATCGATTTCGACATTCATTAATTCTTTGAAACGACGGAACCCCGCAAACCCTTTTGGATACAGTTCAATCATCGAGTTCATCTTATTAATCGGTCCCACAAACACATTGGACAGTAAAATGTAACCGACTAATTCTCCAGCAGTTAAATCTCCAAGGACCGTGAAGTACGCTCCTACGATTAAACTAAAAAGATTAATACTGCGCATTAATAAGTAGTTGAAACTGCTACTCGTTCCCATCGTGCGATAGAACGCAATTTTATTCGAACGATACTCTTGAATAAGTTCTTCGAAGAGTTGTTGCTCGTGGTTTTCGTTGGCAAAAGCCTTCACTACACGCATTCCGCTCAGTACATTTTCTAGACCAGCCGTATAGTTGGCTAATCCCTTGTAGATATTTCGATTAATACGAGACATGCGGCGGTTAAATACCGCAAGAGCCACTGCAATAATCGGTACGAAGAAAATCGTCAATAGTGCAAGCGTTGGATGCACTTGGTACATTAAGAAGAATGAAGCTATCAAGGTCATAATTGCAATAAAAAATTCTTCTGGGCCATGGTGAGCTAGTTCGCTAATATCGAATAAATCACTCGATAAGCGGCTCATCAATTCCCCGATTTTCATATTATCGAAAAACGAGAAGGATTGTTTTTGGACCTTCGCGAATAACTCACGGCGCATATCCGTTTCAATATTAATCCCTAAAATATGCCCCATGTACACGACAATAAAGTTCAAAGTTGTCGAGAAGGCATACAGCGCAAGTAATCCAGCTCCCACGAGTATAATTTGTTGTAAATTTTGAGACGGTACAATCTTATCGATAACACTTCTCACCATTATTGGAAAAGCAAGCTCGAGAATGGCCACGATTACCGCACATGTAAAATCGAGTAAGAATAACTTCTTATAGGGTTTGTAATAATGAATAAAATCTTTAATCACGTTTTCTCTCCTTTCGCATAATGCAACGCGCTCCAATCTTTTGTCTTATAGACGATATGTCCATAAAGAACCGTTAACGCATTTGACAATAACATGGCAATCCATACACCGGTTGCCCCGAGTGCTGTAAAGGCTCCGAGCACCCAAATAATCGGCAGGCGCAAGATTCAAAGACGTCCAACTGACATATTCATGGAGTATTTCGTCACGCCACATCCTTGGAAGAATCCGTTGTACGCTGAAAATAAGCCCATGAAGAAAATGATAAAGGCGGTATAGTTTAAATACTCAACGGCATTTGCCCAAAGAACAGCATCGCTTCTGTCTTTAATAAAGATTCCAAGAATAGGAGATTGGAAGAAGAAGACAACTATACAGCCAACTGTTGAAATCATCAGCACCCATAGTAACGCGCGTCTAAAGATCGCATGAGAACGCTCATAAAGACCAGCCCCCATATTTTGTCCGATAATGGCAGTTAGCGCCGCCCCGATTCCCATCTGTGGTTGCGTCAGTAAATCCGAAATACGATTCACCATCGAATACGCAGCCAGCACTGACGTTCCATATGACTGAATCAGTCCATTTAGCACTGTGAATCCTAATGCCGCTCCTCCATAACCAAATGCAGATGGCCATGCGACTTTAAGAATCTCTTTCATCACTTCTTTATCAACTTTGACGTGTTTCAAATAGATTTGAATTTCTGATTCCTTGCGAACAGCACGAATGGCAAGCACTAATAACAACACTTTAGCAATGACTGTTGCCCATCCTGCTCCTTCAATTCCCCAGTTTAACCCGGTAAGGCCGACAAAAGGAATGGTCGCAAAAATGAAGATAGGATCTAGAATTACATTTGAAATCGAAGAAGCCGCACTAATCATCGTAATCGTGCGCGTTCTTCCTTGTGCATTTAGCAAAGATTGATAGCCAAAGTAGCAAAAATCAAAGAATAGTCCAATGAAGTTAATTTTCAAATACGATACGGATTTTGCTAAAAAAGTTCCCTCTGCGCCCATCCATTCCACGAATAGAGGTGCTAAGAAATATCCAATCACCGATAACACGAATCCAAAAAAATACGTTAAAATCATCGCATTTCCAGCATAACGTTTGGCTTCTCTGAATTTTCCTGCTCCAAAATATTGAGCAATCAGCGCGGTTGCTCCCACACTTATCCCCATTCCAAGAGAAATAAATAAAAAATTCAACGGCCAAATAAACGCTGTTGCCGCAAAATCTTCTGCAGACAGTTGCGCCACATATAATCCATCCGTCAAATTGTATAAAGTTCGAATTAAATTATTAATCATTAGCGGAGTCGCAATCGTTAAAATCACACGATTAATATGCCCCGTCGTTATAAAATTTTGTTTTTCCAAAATAATCACCTGTTCTAGTATACATGATATCCTTACCTGTGTGAACACAAACAGTGAA
>CAJPNA010000085.1 GCA_905371865.1 uncultured Carnobacterium sp. | reverse complement strand
GATCCACCGTTAACGATGTTCATCATTGGTGTTGGTAATACTTTAGTGTTGAATCCGCCTAAGTATTGGTATAAAGGTTGATCTAAGTAGTCAGCAGCTGCACGTGCTACAGCGATAGATACGCCTAAGATTGCGTTAGCTCCTAATTTACCTTTGTTTGGAGTACCATCTAATTCGATCATTAATTTGTCGATTGCCATTTGCTCACGAACATCATAACCTAAGATAGCTTCAGCGATAATGTTGTTCACATTGTCAACTGCTTTTTGAACTCCTTTTCCTAAGTAACGAGATTTGTCGCCGTCACGTAATTCAACTGCTTCGTATTCACCAGTTGAAGCTCCTGAAGGAACCATACCGCGTCCGAACGCTCCACTTTCTGTGTAAACTTCAACTTCGATTGTTGGGTTTCCACGTGAGTCTAGTACTTCTCTTGCTAATACATCTGTAATAAATGGCATGATTTATTAACTCCTTTAAATTTTATTTTGTACGTTATTATTTTAATCGAAAACCTATAGACTTTCAAGAATTCCTAAGGTTTTCTTTATTTTTCAATCAATGTTTCTCCAGTCATTTCTGCTGGTTTTTCAACATTTAATAGATCAAGCATTGTTGGAGCAACGTCTGCTAAACGTCCACCTTCACGCAATGTAATTCCTTTCTTAGTCACAATCACAGGTACTGGCACTGTTGTATGTGCAGTATGTGGTGTTCCTTCTGGTGTAATCATTGTTTCTGAGTTACCGTGGTCCGCAAAGATAATTGCGCTACCGCCTTTTTCAAGGATTGCATCCACGACTTTACCTAAGTTTTCGTCCACTGCTTCAATCGCTTTGATAGTTGGTTCTAACATTCCTGAGTGTCCAACCATATCTGGGTTTGCAAAGTTCAAGATGATGGCATCATTTTCATCATTAATGATTGAGTTGTATAATGCATCTCCTACTTCGTATGCACTCATTTCTGGTTTCAAATCGTAAGTTGCAACCTTTGGAGAAGGAATTAAAATACGGTTTTCGCCAGGGAATTCTTCGTTACGTCCACCATTCATGAAGAATGTTACGTGTGGGTATTTTTCAGTTTCAGCAATACGTAATTGTGCAAGACCTGCTTTAGATAACACTTCACCAAGAACGTTTGTCATTGGGATTGGTGGGAATGCCACTTCTGCATCCACGCTTGGGTTATATAAAGTCATTGTCACAAATTTAACATTTGTAGCACGTGCGCCACGGTCAAAGTTTGTCCACTCTTTATCAGTGAACGCATTTGATAATTGGATGGCACGGTCAGGACGGAAGTTGAAGAAGATGATTGCATCGTTGTCTTCTACTTTTGCCACTGGTTTGCCATCTTTAACGATTACTGATGGGATCACGAATTCGTCTGTAACGTCTTTAGCATAGCTATCCTCGATAACAGCTTGTGCGCTTTCGAATTGCGGGCCTTCGCTATGAGCAATAGCATCATAAGCTAATTTCACACGTTCCCAACGTTTGTCACGGTCCATTGCATAGTAACGACCTGAAACTGTTGCGGTTTGACCTATGCCTACTTCAGCCAATTTATCTTCTAAAGTTTTAATGTAAGAAGGACCAGCTTTAGGGTCTACGTCACGTCCATCCATGAAGGCATGAATGTACACCTTGTCGATTCCTTTTGCTTTAGCTGTTTCCACTAATGCTAATAAATGGTTGATGTGGCTGTGTACCCCACCATCAGATAATAATCCGAATAAGTGTAATGCAGAGCCGTTTTCTTTCACATGATTAAACGCACCATTTAATGCTGGGTTTGTTTCGAATTCACCATCTAAAATCGCTTTGTCGATACGAGTTAAGCTTTGGTAAACGATACGTCCAGCACCAATATTTGTATGACCTACTTCTGAGTTCCCCATTTGTCCATCTGGCAGACCTACATCTAATCCAGAAGCTTTTAATGTTGTATGAGGGAATTCGTTATAATAACGATCAAAATTTGGTTTTTTTGCTTGTGCAACGGCATTACCTTCAACTTCTGGTCTCCATCCGAAACCATCTAAGATAATGATTGCAACTGGTGATTTTGCCATTATTTTACTGCCTCCAATAATGCTAAGAATGAATCTGGTTGTAAGCTTGCTCCACCTACAAGAGCTCCGTCCACATCTGGACAAGCCATGTATTCAGCAATGTTTTCTGGTTTAACAGATCCACCGTATTGTACGCGAACTTTGTCAGCAACTTCTTGACCGAAGTCAGCTGCTACTACGTCACGAACTACTTTACACATTTTTTGAGCGTCATCTTGAGATGCTGATTTACCAGTTCCGATAGCCCAGATTGGTTCATAAGCAATTACTAATGATGATACTTGCTCGTTTGATAAACCTTTCAATGCTGCAGAAACTTGTCCGCCTACGAATTCTGAAGCTTTTCCTGCTTCGTAAGTTTCTAATGTTTCACCACAACAAATGATTGGTGTTAAGCCGTTTCTGAAAATTGCATGTGCTTTTTTGTTGATGTCTTCATCTGTTTCGTGGAAATATTCACGACGTTCTGAGTGACCGATGACTACGTAGTGCACGCCCATTTCAGCTAATACTTTAGGTGAAGTTTCACCAGTGAAAGCTCCAGCATCTTCGAAGTAGCAGTTTTCAGCAGCTACTTTTAATTCTGAGCCTTTCGCATATTCTAATAAAGTGACTAAGTCCACTGCAGGAGCAGCGATAGCACTCTCTACGCGTTCGCCTGAAGGTAATTTACCAACAACAGCTTCCACAAAAGCTTGAGTTTCTTTTGGGTTTTTATTCATTTTCCAGTTTCCGGCAATAATTGGTTTACGCATATACACAACATCTCCTTTTAATGTTTAAAATTATTTATCACTGATAGCAGCAACACCTGGTAGTTCCTTACCTTCTAGATATTCTAGAGAAGCTCCACCACCTGTTGAAATGTGAGTGAATTTATCAGCGTATCCTAGTGAGATTGCAGCTGCTGCTGAGTCCCCACCACCGATAATTGTAGTTGCGCCTTCAAGGTTCGCAATCGCTTCACATACACCGATTGTTCCTTTAGCAAAGTTTGGTAATTCGAATACACCCATTGGTCCATTCCATACAACAGTTTTTGCATCTTTTAAGTAGCTTGCAAATAATTCAACTGTCTTAGGTCCAATATCTAACCCTTCTTGATCTGCTGGAATTGCATCTGAAGCAACAATTGTAGCTACTGCATCGTTAGAGAATTCTTTAGCAACAACGTTATCGATTGGTAACACTAATTTGTCGCCAGCTTTTTGCATAATTTCTTTTGCTAATTCCACGCGATCTACTTCTAATAATGAAAGACCTACTTCGCGTCCCATTGCTTTGAAGAATGTGTAAGCCATTCCTCCACCGATAAGAACTTTATCAGCTTTGTCTAATAAGCTGTTGATAACCCCAATCTTGTCTGAAACTTTTGCTCCACCTAAGATTGCCACGAATGGACGTTCTGGGTTATCTACTGCACCACCGATAAACTTGATTTCTTTTTCCATCAAGAACCCCGCAGCTGATTCTAATTGGCTAGCAATACCAACGTTTGAAGCATGCGCGCGGTGAGCTGTACCGAAAGCATCATTAACAAATAAATCGCCTAAAGAAGCCCAATATTTACCTAATTCAGGGTCGTTTTTAGATTCTTTCTTGCCATCTAAATCTTCGAAACGAGTATTTTCGAATAATAAAACATCGCCTTCTTTAAGTGCATTAATAGCAGCTTCTAACTTTTCTCCACGAGTTTCTGGAACGAAAGTCACTGGTTTTTCTAATAACTCAGATAAGCGTTCTGCAACTGGACGTAAGCTCAATTTAGCTTTGTCTTCTTCAGATTTCACTTTACCTAAGTGAGAGAATAAGATCACTTTAGCATTGTGATCTAATAAGTGCTTAATCGTTGGCAACGCTTGAACAATACGGTTATCGTCTGTAATCACGCCATCTTTTAAAGGAACGTTGAAGTCCACACGAACTAAAACTTTTTTCCCTTCCACTTGTAAGTCTGTAACGATTTTTTTAGCCATAAAATAGCCTCCTACATTTTTATTTGGAGCGAGTGCATTACTCACATTATGAAAACAGGGCGAGGAAGCGAATGCTTCCATCGCCCTGAGAAAATAGATACGATTAGCTAAATCTATAGTTTAAATTATAGTTTTGCAAAGTATTGTAAAGTACGAACTAATTGTGCAGTGTATGACATTTCGTTATCGTACCAAGCAACAGTTTTAACTAATTGTTTGTCGCCTACAGTCATTACTTTAGTTTGAGTTGCATCGAATAATGAACCATAAGTGATACCTACGATATCAGAAGAAACGATTGGATCTTCAGTGTAACCGTAAGATTCGTTAGCTACTTCTTTCATAGCTGCATTGATTTCTTCAGCAGTAACTGGTTTTTCTAAAACAGTTACTAATTCAGTTAATGAACCTGTTGGAACAGGAACACGTTGTGCAGCTCCATCTAATTTTCCGTTTAATTCTGGGATTACTAATCCGATAGCTTTAGCAGCACCTGTTGTATTAGGAACGATGTTTACTGCTGCAGCACGAGCACGACGTAAGTCACCTTTTGCGTGAGGTGCGTCTAATGTGTTTTGGTCACCAGTGTAACCGTGGATTGTTGTCATTAAACCTTCAACAATACCGAATTTGTCGTTTAATGCTTTAGCCATTGGAGCTAAGCAGTTTGTAGTACATGAAGCACCTGAGATAACTGTTTCGTCACCTGTTAAAATGTCGTGATTTGTGTTGAATACAACTGTAGGCACGTCATTTCCACCAGGTGCAGAAATAACAACGCGTTTAGCACCAGCTTTTAAGTGTAATTCAGCTTTTTCTTTAGAAGTGAAGAAACCAGTACATTCTAAAACGATATCAACGCCTAGTTCACCCCATGGTAATTCTTCAGGATTACGGTTAGCAAGTACTTTAACTTCTTTACCGTTAACGCGGAAAGCTCCATCTAACACTTCAACTTCACCGTTGAAACGTCCTTGTGTTGAATCATATTTTAACAAGTGAGCTAATTGCTTAGCGTCTGTTAAGTCATTGATTGCAACAACTTCTAATCCTTCCACATCTTGAATACGACGGAATGCTAAACGACCGATACGTCCGAAACCGTTAATACCAACTTTAACTGTCATATAGTTTTTCCTCCTAGGAATTTTTATTTTATTTTTTGCGGGTTGCCCCGTTCAAAACCAACTCTGATGTCTCCTTGTCAATCACAAACCATGTGCGATCTACCGGAGCTAATTTGGCATATGCTTTTAAAGCAGCTGCCTTTTCTTCGCCTTCCACAACGGCAATCGAATGTGGAATCGTAGATAAATCACTAAGATGCAGCCCTACTCGTGGAATTTTTAACACCACATTTCCTTCTGCATCGAAGAAACAACCGAACGCTTCGCCAATTGCTTTCTTCTCTTTTAACGTAACCATTTGTTCTTCTGAAAGTCCACGTCTCTCTCCCATAATAATAGCACTTCCAACGCTATATAACAAACACTCCGCCTTTTTCATGAGGCCTATCGTCTTTGCGACGGAAGGTTCTTGCATTAAGGGCGTATAAGTTGCTTGTTGGACATGTTCTGGAACAAAGAGCGCTTCATGATGAGCGCCAATTCCCATCGCCATTTTCTCACTGACATTATTTGCCTGAATCAGCATTGACCCAAACATTCCTCCTCTTGCAGGAACAATCGTAAGGTCTCGGTTCATCGAGATTTCCTTTGTGAACCCTTCGCTGACACGAACCATCGTTTGACCTCCAGTGATGGCAATAATGGAAGCACCAAGCGGTAAGAGAACATCCATAATCTCTTGAACCAACTTAGATGTTTTTGTCGGATTCTCAACCACTTTCACATATTGAACCCCTAGTGCTTTTGCCACTTCATGTTCTACCAGACTCATCTGGATAAAGTTGTTTTTTAAATCATCCGACCGTTCTAATATAAATTCACCAATTTCCGTAAGATACATCCCTGAGCCTTGCACTTCAATGAGGTCTAATTTCTTCATCGCCTCACATTCATTACGAAGTGTTCTCTCAGACATTTGGACCACTTTTGCAAGGGCTCTTCGTCCAATCGGCTGATACGTCGCGATGGCTTGTAAAATACGGAATCGCGTTTGAAGAACGATTCTGCTTTCTGGAACCAATAGATGAGATAGATTAAGATAATTCATCGAAACCTCCCTCCAATCATCTCCAGATAGGGTCGAATATCGTCCCGCTTATTTCCGGTATCTTTGAATCCATATTTCTGAACACATTTATATTTTAACATA
>CAJPNA010000084.1 GCA_905371865.1 uncultured Carnobacterium sp. | reverse complement strand
TCCTTCATTTGAACAGCATTTTTTAGTAGAGTGAACATTAGATCACCTCTACAGTTCCACCTGCAGCTTCAATAGCTTCTTTTGCTGCTTGCGAGAATTTATTTGCTTTTACAGTTAACTTACGTTCAAGTTTACCATTAGCTAACACTTTGATACCGTCTTTTTCGTTTTTAACGATACCAGCCTCAACTAGTACAGCCGCAGTTACTTCTTGACCATCTTCAAAACGATTTAATGTTTCAAGATTTACAACTGCATATTCTTTACGATTAATATTTTGGAAACCACGTTTTGGAATACGACGGAACAATGGAGTTTGTCCACCTTCGAATCCTAATCTAACGCCACCGCCTGAACGAGCTTTTTGACCTTTGCTTCCGCGTCCAGCAGTTTTACCATTTCCTGAACCTTGACCTCTACCAACACGATTACGTTCTTTACGAGAACCTTCAGCTGGTTGTAATTCATGAAGTTTCATGTTCTGGGCACCTCCTCTTATAAGTTTTAAATTAAACTTCCTCAACATCCACTAAATGTGAAACTGTGTTAACCATACCTTTAATAGCTACGTTAGCAGGTTTAACCACTGTTGAACGAATTTTTGTTAAGCCTAATGCTTTACAAGTATCGATTTGGTTTTGAGGACGTCCAATCAAGCTTTTCTTTAAAGTAATCTTTAATTCTGCCATTTTTATGTCCTCCTTATCCTAAAAGTTCTTCAACTGATTTGCCACGTAATGCAGCAACATCTTCAACACGTTTTAATTGTTTTAATCCTTCGATTGTAGCACGAACCATGTTTACTGGTGTGTTTGAGCCTAAAGATTTTGAAGTTACGTCTGCAATACCTGCTAATTCAACAACGGCACGAACTGGTCCACCTGCTGCAATTCCTGAACCGGCTTGAGCTGGTTTTAACAATACGTTACCACCGCAGAAACGACCGATAACTTCGTGAGGAATTGTAGAACCACTAGTTGGAACTTCAATAAGGTTTTTCTTAGCATCTTCAATAGCTTTACGAATAGCTTCTGGTACTTCTTGAGCTTTACCAGTACCGAAACCAACATGTCCATTATGGTCACCGACGACTACTAAAGCAGCAAAACGTAAACGACGTCCACCTTTTACAACTTTTGTAACGCGGTTAATCGCAACAACACGATCTTCTAATTCTAAGTTTCTTGCATCAACTTTAACCATGAATTGTGGATCCTCCTTTTCCTAGAATACTAGTCCATTTTCACGTGCTGCTTCAGCTAAAGCTTTTACACGTCCATGGTATAAGTATCCACCACGGTCAAAGACTACTTTCTTAATATTTTTTTCAAGTCCGCGTTCTGCAATTAATTTACCTACAGCAGAAGCTTCCTCAGTTTTTGTTCCGTTTTCTACATTAGTATCTAAAGTAGAGGCACTTGCTAGCGTCACACCCGCTACGTCATCAATTAATTGAGCGTAGATGTTTTTGTTAGAACGAAAAACGTTCAAGCGTGGGCACTCAGCAGTACCAGAAATTTTACGACGAACACGTGCGTGACGAGTTTGACGCACTTTATTTTTGTCTGGTTTTGTAATCACAATTTTCACCTCTTATAAATTAATCATGCTGCGATAAGCGCAACAAAAGGTAAATAATCACTAAAATTATTTACCTGTTTTACCTTCTTTACGACGTACAAATTCATCAACGTAACGAATTCCTTTACCTTTATAAGGTTCTGGAGGACGTACGCCACGAATGTTAGCAGCTAATTCGCCAACTTTTTGTTTGTCATAACCTTTAACGATTACTTTTGTATTTGAAGGAACTTCGATTTCGATACCTTCTTCTGGAGTAAACTCCACTGGATGAGAATATCCAACGTTTAATACAAGTTTTTTACCTTGTAATTGAGCACGATACCCAACCCCGATTAATTCCAATTCTTTTTGGAATCCTTCAGTAACACCAACTACCATGTTGTTGAATACTGCTCGAGTTGTTCCGTGGATTGTTTTGTTTTCTTTTGAATCATCTGGACGAGTGAATACTACTTCACCTTCGCGTTGTTCTAAAGAAATGTTTTGGTTGAATGTATAAGTTAATTCACCTTTAGGACCTTTGACAGTAACTGTGTTGTCCTTTAAGTCTAATGTTACCCCTGCAGGAATAACGACTGGTTTATTTCCGATACGGCTCACTTGGCTGCACCTCCTTGTTTTCTAGATTACCAAACGTATGCTAGAACTTCTCCACCTACGTTTTTAGCTCTTGCTTCTTTGTCTGTAATAACACCTTCAGATGTTGATACAATAGCGATTCCTAAACCATTTAACACTTTAGGAACTTCACCTGTTTTAGCATAAACACGTAAACCAGGTTTAGAAATACGTTTCAATCCTGTGATTACACGTTCGTTATTTTTTCCATATTTCAAGAACACTTTCATGATGCCTTGTTTACCATCTTCTTCAACTGAGAAGTCTTTGATGAACCCTTCAGATTTTAAGATGTTTGCAATAGCAACTTTCATGTTTGATGACGGAACTTCTAGTGATTCGTGACGAACCATGTTCGCGTTACGAATACGAGTTAAGAAATCCGCGATTGGATCTGTCATAACCATTAATGAGTACCTCCTTTATCAAGTAGTAATGATTACCAACTTGCTTTCTTCATTCCTGGGATTTGCCCTTTATAGGCAAGCTCACGTAAACAAATACGGCAAAGTTTGAATTTACGATAAACTGAATGTGGTCGACCACAACGTTCACAACGAGTATATTCTTGAGTTGAATATTTTTTTGGACGTTTGTTCTTTGCGATCATTGATTTTTTAGCCAAACTACTCGCCTCCTGTGAGTTTTATTTTTATTTTTGGAAAGGCATTCCAAGTTGAGTTAATAATTCTTTTGCTTCTTCGTCTGTATTAGCTGTTGTTACGATAACAATATCCATACCACGAACTTTGTCTACGCGATCGTAGTCAATTTCAGGGAAGATTAATTGTTCTTTAACACCTAATGTGTAGTTACCGCGTCCATCAAAAGATTTTTTAGAAATCCCACGGAAGTCACGTACACGAGGTAATGAAACAGTTACTAACTTGTCTAAGAAGTCATACATACGTTCACCACGTAGAGTAACTTTAGTTCCGATTGGCATACCTTCACGTAAACGGAAACCAGCGATTGATTTCTTCGCAGTTGTCACAACTGGTTTTTGTCCAGAGATTAATGTTAACTCTTCAACTGCTTTTTCTAAGTTTTTAGCGTTAGATGTTGCATCACCAACACCCATATTAATAACGATTTTTTCTACTTTAGGTACTTCCATAACTGATTTGTAGTTAAATTTTTCAATTAATGAAGGTACTACTTCGTTTTTGTATTTTGCATTTAAGCGATTCATGCAGGATGGTCCTCCTTCCTCAAATTACTGAATTATGCTTTTTTATGACCTTTAGGTACACGTACCTTTTCACCGTTTTCTACTTTAAAGCCTGTACGAGTTGCTTTACCTGTAGTAGGGTCTACGAACATTACGTTTGAAACATGAATTGGAGCTTCCACTTCAACGATTCCCCCTGTTTGGTTCGCTTGAGATGGTTTTTGATGTTTCTTAACAATGTTAACACCTTCAACGATTACACGGTCTTTTTTAGGAAAACTCTTTAAGATTTTTCCCTCTTTACCTTTGTCTTTACCTGAGATTACTTTTACGATATCACCAGTTTTAACGTGCATGTGTTACACCTCCTTCGATTTTGATGAGAATTATAATACTTCTGGAGCTAATGAAACGATCTTCATGTAGTTGTTATCACGTAATTCACGTGCAACTGGTCCAAAGATACGTGTTCCACGAGGGCTCTTGTCATCACGAATGATTACACATGCATTTTCGTCGAACTTAATGTATGAACCGTCTTTACGACGTGCACCTGATTTAGTACGAACGATTACAGCTTTAACGACATCCCCTTTTTTAACAACTCCACCTGGTGTTGCTTGTTTAACGGATGCAACGATTACGTCACCGATATTAGCTGTTTTGCGGCCAGATCCGCCTAGAACTCTAATTGTTAACACTTCACGAGCGCCTGAGTTGTCAGCCACTTTTAGTCGAGTTTCTGTTTGAATCACTATTGGTTCCTCCTTTCAAATGTATACACAATTGAAATTAAATAATTACTGCTTCTTCAACAATTTCAACTAAGCGGAAACGTTTTGTTTTTGACAATGGACGAGTTTCCATAATCTTAACAATGTCCCCAACTTTTGCTGAGTTATTTTCATCATGAGCTACAAATTTTTTCGTATATTTAACACGTTTACCGTAAGTTGAGTGACGTTTGTAAGTTTCGATTGCAACTACTAACGTTTTGTCCATCTTATCTGAAACAACGCGTCCTTGATATACTTTACGTTGGTTACGTTCTACAGTCATGTTCATTGCCTCCTTTGCTGATGATTATTTTTGCAATTCTTCTTGACGCAATGCAGTCTTGATACGCGCAATTTGTTTACGTACTTCACGAATGCGTGCTGTACCTTCTAATTGCCCAGTAGCAAGTTGGAATCGTAAGTTGAATAGTTCTTGTTTTAATTCATTTTCTTTTTCAACAAGTTCAGCAGTGGATAACCCTTTAAGTTCTTTCTTAAGTTCATTAACCTTCATTCGATTCACCACCATTTTCTTCGCGTTTCACAAATTTTGTTTTAACTGGCAATTTGTGTGATGCCAAACGTAAAGCTTCGCGTGCTACTTCTTCTGATACGCCAGCGATTTCAAACATCACTTTGCCGCGTTTAACTGGTGCTACCCAACCTTCAGGTGCCCCTTTACCAGAACCCATACGAACCCCGATAGCTTTAGCTGTATATGATTTGTGAGGGAAAATTTTGATCCATACTTTCCCACCACGTTTCATGTAACGTGTCATAGCGATACGTGCTGCTTCGATTTGACGGTTTGTAATCCAGTGAGATTCTGTTGCTTGTAAACCGTATGTACCGAATACTACTTCTTTACCACCTTTAGCTTCCCCGCGCATTTTTCCACGGAACTCACGACGGTGTTTTACACGTTTTGGTACTAACATGTTTATTTCCCTCCTTTCTCAGAGTTTTTGTTCTTTCTTGTTGGTAATACTTCATCACGGTAAATCCAAGTTTTAACACCTAATTTTCCGTATGTTGTATCTGCTTCTTCCCATGCGTAGTCAATATCCGCACGTAATGTATGCAATGGAACAGTTCCTTCTGAATAACTTTCAGAACGAGCGATATCAGCACCGTTTAAACGACCTGAAACCATAGTTTTAATTCCTTTAGCACCAGCGCGCATTGTACGTTGGATTGCTTGTTTTTGTGCACGACGGAAAGCAATACGACGTTCTAAGTCACGAGCAATTCCTTCTGCAACTAATTTAGCATCTAAATCAGGTTTTTTGATCTCTACAATGTTGATGTGTACTCGTTTACCTGTTAAGTTGTTTAAGTTTGTACGTAATTTATCTACTTCAGATCCACCTTTACCAATTACCATACCTGGTTTAGCTGTGTGGATTGAAACATTAACACGATTAGCAGCACGTTCAATTTCAATAGTTGAAACGCTAGCTTCGTTTAATTGTTTACGGATATAATCACGGATTTTTAAATCTTCATGCAAGAATTCTGCGAAATCTTTTTTAGCGTACCATTTTGAATCCCAGTCACGGATGATTCCAACACGCATTCCTAATGGATGAATTTTTTGACCCACTGATTATCCCTCCTTCTTCTCTGATACCACTACAGTGATGTGGCTTGTGCGTTTTAAGATTTGTGAAGCTGAACCTTTAGCACGTGGACGGAAACGTTTCATTGTTGGTCCTTCGTTCACGTAAGCTTCACTTACATATAAGTTTTCAACATCTAAGTCGAAATTATGTTCAGCGTTAGCAATTGCAGACATTAAAACTTTTTCTACGATTGGTGATGCAGAACGTGGTGTGAATTTCAAGATTGAAATTGCGTCACCGATTTTTTTACCTCTAATTAGATCGACAACAAGGCGAGCTTTACGAGGTGCAATACGAACTGTTTTAGCAACTGCTTTAGCAGATGTGATTTGTTCTGACATTTTTCAAGTCCTCCCCTCGTTATTTGCGTTTAGATTTCTTATCGTCATTCACGTGACCACGGTATGTTCTTGTAGGTGCAAATTCACCTAATTTATGTCCTACCATGTCTTCTTGAATATAAACTGGAACATGTTTTCTGCCGTCATATACAGCAATTGTTTGTCCAACAAAGTTTGGGAAAATTGTTGAACGGCGAGACCAAGTTTTGATCACAACTTTTTTGTCGCTACCTTGAGCAG
>CAJPNA010000083.1 GCA_905371865.1 uncultured Carnobacterium sp. | reverse complement strand
ATCTTCATCCTATCATATTTTTAGTCGAAATTCTTATAAAACACTTCATCTAAGTATAACCCATGAGAAGGTGCCGTTGGACCTGCTGCATTTCGGTCCATGGCTTCTAAAATCTGTTTCATCTCTTCGACTTCTCGTAAACCATCTCCAATTTGAAGCGCCGTTCCAACTAAAATGCGAACCATATTGTAAAGGAAACCTTTACCCTCAAAAGTGAAAATTAATTCATCACCGTTTCTCTTCACTTCTGCTTTTGTTACAACGCGAACTTTGGAGTCTTTATCGCTTTTTGTCGAACAAAAACTTGTAAAATCATGTTCTCCAATCACTGCTTCAAAAGCCTTGTTGATGCGTTCGACATCCGTTTTGAATGGGTGATGCAGCTCATACTGACGAAGAAACGGACTCTGCACCTGTGCAGTCGTTACTTTATAAATATATCGTTTCCCAGTCACACTATAGCGCGCGTGAAAGTCTTCAGAGACCGCTTCTGCAGAAACAATCCGGATTGAAGTTGGTAATAAACTATTCATCGCACGAACAAGTGAGTTGGCCTCTATGCATTTGGAATAATCGATATGAACTACTTGACCATTGGCATGCACACCAGAGTCTGTTCGGCCAGAACCACTAACAGGAATGTATTGACCCTTTGTCATCTTCTTGAGCGCTTTATTCAGTTCTGCTTGAATGCTATTTCCATTCTCTTGCACTTGAAATCCAACATAAGGCGTTCCATCATATTGAATCGTGAGTTTATATCGCTGCATCCTTTTCCCTTCTTTCAAAAAAGAGCTTGACAAGTCAAGCTCCTTATTTTTTATGCTTTAAATACAAATAATAAAATGGTTACGGCCACAAGGGATAATCCCGCAATGGCGTCTCTTATTTCATAGTTCAGAACACGGTACTTACTACGTCCGTCTCCTCCTTGATATCCACGTGCTTCCATGGCTGTAGCTAAGTCTTCTGCACGATTCAATGAGCTCACAAAAAGCGGAATTAGAATTGGAATAATCGCCTTCATTTGTTCAAAGAGATTTCCTTCTCCAAAATCAACCCCACGAGCTCGTTGCGCGTTCATAATTTTTTGTGCTTCATCCATTAAAGTTGGAACGAAACGAAGCGCGATCGATAGCATTAACGCAACCTCATGTACTGGAAACTTCACAATAGAAAGAGGCTTCATTACGGCTTCAATCGCATCTGTTAACTGCAAGGGTGCAGTTGTTAGCGTTAAGAGCGTTGAGAATGAGATAATTAATACAAAGCGTAAGAAAATGAATACCGCGTTAATAATCCCCTCGGAAGTCACTTGGAGGAATCCCCATTTAAAGTAAACTTCCCCTCCACTTGTGAATAGAATTTGAAGTGCTACTGTGAATAGAATAACCCAAATTAATGGTCGAATTCCTTTCCAAAAGAATCCTAGGGGAATCTTTGACAACAGTAACGCCACGAGTGTATAGGCAATCAACAAGCCATATGTTACCCAGTTATTGGCCAAGAAGATAACTAATACAAACGCAAATGTTCCAATTAATTTCGTTCTTGGATCTAGTTTATGAATCCATGAGTCTCCTTGTAAATAACGTCCTAATATCAATTTATCGAGCACTTGCTTCACCTCCTAAATTAGAGTGTGAAACCAGTAAATCTGCTAATTGATCTAACGTCATTGGACGCTCTTCGGTTGAAAAACCTTTTGCTTTTAGCTTTTCCACAAATTGAATCGTTGAAGGAAGGCCTAATTGTTTTTCTTGTAGCCAATGTGCATCTGCGAACACTTCTTCAGGCGTACCAGTTTTTACAACCGTCCCTTTTTCACAAACAATCACGTAATCCGCATAGTCACTTACATCATTCATTTGATGTGTTACAAGAACGATGGTAATCCCTTGCTCTTTTTGTAAGGAGGAAAACATCTCCATCATTTCTTTACGACCTTTAGGATCTAGTCCCGCAGTTGGTTCATCTAGTACTAACACCTCAGGCTGCATCGCTAAAACCCCAGCAATAGCAACACGGCGCATTTGTCCTCCAGATAAATCAAACGGTGACTTTTGCAAGACATCTTCAGGAAGACCCACAATCTTTAGTGTTTCCTTAGCAATTTGATTAGCGTCTTCCTCACTCACTCCAAAATTCTTTGGGCCAAAAGCAATATCTTTCTGAACGGTTTCTTCAAAAAGTTGTGCTTCCGGAAATTGGAATACAATTCCTACTTTTTTTCGTAAAGGTTTCAAATCCTTATTACTCGTTTGAGCATCTACAATACGTTCCCCTAATTCAACTGTCCCTGTAGTAGGCTTTAATAAAGCATTCAAATGTTGAAGAATAGTTGACTTCCCTGAACCAGTATGACCGATAATTGCAGTATATTTTCCAGAAGGAATTGCAAAATTCACGTCATGTAATGCGCGTGTTTCAAAAGGAGTGTTTGCTTGGTATGCGAAATTTACTTCGTTAAAACGGATGTCCATAACCACTCCACCAATCCTTCCTCATCTAAATACTCCTCAGGGACATTTATTCCTCTTTCCCGAAGAGCTTCTATCAGTTTCTCAGCAAAAGGAACATCTAATCCTTTTTCAACTAGCTTGGATCCTAATTTAAAAATTTCCTTTGGAGTCCCAATTTGTTGAATTTGACCTTGCTCCATCAAAACAACTCTGTCTGCTTGAGCCGCTTCGTCTAAATCATGCGTAATAGAAATAACGGTAATCTTCTTTTCTTTATGAAGCTTTTGAATCGTCGAAATCACTTCTAAACGTCCTTTTGGATCTAACATCGATGTTGCTTCATCCAAAATAATTACTTCAGGTTCTAATGCCGTTACTCCCGCAATGGCTACTCTTTGTTTTTGCCCACCTGATAAGCGAGCTGGTTCTTTCGTCCGAAATTCAGACATTTTCACCATATCAAGAACTCTGGTTACGCGTTCGAGCATTTCTTCTCGAGGAAGTCCAATATTTTCCAACCCAAAAGCAATATCATCTTCCACAGTAGTTCCCACGAATTGATTATCAGGATTTTGGAAGACCATTCCAACTGTTCTTCTTGCATCAAATACGGTCTCTGCAGTTAACGTCTTCCCATTTACAACAACAGATCCTGTGTTTGCTTCAATTAAACCATTCATAACTTTGGCCAAAGTAGATTTCCCTGATCCATTATGACCAATAATTGCTAACCATTCACCTCGTCGAATTTCTAGTGAAACTCCTGCAAGGGCTTCTCTGGCATCGTCTTCATGATAACGATAATGAATATCTTCTAACTCAATAATAGTCTGATTCAATAACGACACCCCTTTCCTTATTCTATGTATGATTAAAAAATATGTATAAAATAAAAAAACACACTTTATTACGATGAAGTGCTTCCCCGCCAAGTGAATGACGGGAAGGCAACGAGCTAGACTAAATAATCAAGGAAAGAATAAGGCTACCATTCAGTAGCCTCAGACTTCCCATCTTACAAAGCAAGATGATTATTACCATCATGACGCTCTTTTCAACCATCGAAAAGTGTTCGATTGAATGTTATATTAAACTAATTCAATGATAACCATTGGTGCAGCATCGCCACGACGAGGTTCTGTTTTAAGAATACGAGTGTATCCACCTTGACGTTCGTTGTAACGAGAAGCTAAATCATTAAATAATTTTTGCAACGCTGTTTCAACAACGATTTTTTCGCCTTCTTCACGAACATCTGCAACTTCGTTACGAACAAATGCAGCTGCTTGACGACGAGCATGTAAGTCACCACGTTTACCTAAAGTAATCATTTTTTCTACAGTAGAACGAATTTCTTTAGCACGAGCTTCAGTAGTAACGATACGTTCGTTAATAATTAAGTCTGTTGTCAAGTCACGTAGTAATGCTTTACGTTGTGAACTTGTACGTCCTAATTTACGATAAGCCATTTTATAATATTCCTCCTTCTTAAGAGTTTCTATTAGTCTTCACGACGTAAGTCTAAATTTAAATCGATTAGTTTTTGTTTTACTTCTTCAAGAGATTTACGACCTAAGTTACGAACTTTGATCATTTCAGCTTCTGATTTGCTTGTTAATTCATGTACTGTATTAATTCCAGCACGTTTCAAGCAGTTATAAGAACGAACTGATAAATCTAATTCTTCAATAGTCATTTCAAGAAGACGTTCTTTTTGAGTTTCTTCTTTTTCGACCATGATTTCCATAGGAAGTGCTTCATTTGTTAAGTTAACAAAAATATTCAAGTGTTCTGTTAAAATACGAGCTGCTAAACTAATAGCATCTTGAGGTGCGATAGAACCATCTGTCCATACATCAAGAGTTAGTTTATCATAAACATTTTTTTGACCAATACGAGTGTTCTCTACTTGGTAGTTCACTTTACTAATCGGAGTATAAATAGAATCAATTGGAATAACACCAATTGGCATATTTTCAGATTTATTGTAATCAGAGCGAACATACCCACGACCATTTTTAGCGTTCATACGAACATGGAAGTGATGACCTTCTGCTACTGTACAAATGTATAAATCAGGGTTTAGAACTTGAATGTCGCTATCGTGTTTGATATCTCCTGCAGTTACAACTGCTGGTCCTTTAACATCAATTTCTAATACTTTATTTTCATCTTCACTGAAAGATTTAAGCGCAATTTTTTTAATGTTTAAAATGATTGCAGCTACATCTTCAACTACGCCATCTATTGTTGAAAATTCATGTAAAACGCCATCCATTTGGATATCTGTTACTGCAGTACCAGGGAGTGACGATAATAAGATTCGGCGTAATGAATTCCCTAAGGTAGTACCATAACCGCGTTCAAGTGGCTCAACAACGAATTTACCAAATTTTGCATCTTCGCTGACTTCAATTGTCTCAATTTTTGGTTTTTCAATTTCGATCATGTTTTTTACCCCTTTCAAAACGTTCGTTCAATGTGCGATTGTCCGACAAAATTCAACAATAACAATCCATTACACACGACGGCGTTTTGGAGGACGACATCCATTATGAGGGATTGGTGTTACGTCACGAATTGCTGTCACTTCTAAACCTGTAGCTTGTAATGAACGAATAGCAGCTTCACGACCTGAACCAGGACCTTTAACAGAAACTTCTACAGTTTTCATTCCGTGCTCCATTGAACCTTTTGCAGCAGATTCAGCAGCCATTTGAGCAGCAAATGGTGTTGATTTTTTAGAACCTTTAAATCCTAAAGCACCTGCAGAAGACCATGAAACAGCATTACCATGAACGTCTGTAATCATAACAATTGTATTATTAAATGTTGAACGGATGTGTGCTACACCAGATTCAATATTCTTTTTCACGCGGCGTTTGCGTACAACTTTCTTTGCCATGAAGAATTAACCTCCTTCTTCTCTAAATTATTTTTTCTTACCTGCAATAGCCTTAGCTGGGCCTTTACGAGTACGAGCATTATTTTTTGTATTTTGTCCACGAACTGGTAAACCACGACGATGGCGAACTCCACGGTATGAACCGATTTCCATCAAACGTTTGATGTTCAAGTTCACTTCACGACGTAAGTCACCTTCAATTTTTAGTTTATCCACTTCAGCACGGATACGGTCTAACTCATCATTCGTTAATTCGCGAACACGAGTATCTTCATTAACATTAGCAGCAGCTAAAATTTGTTTTGAAGTAGTAATACCGATACCGTAAATATAGGTTAAAGAAATAACAACACGTTTTTCACGTGGAATATCCACACCTGCAATACGAGCCATACTAATGAGTACCTCCTTATATATTATCCTTGACGTTGTTTATGTTTGGGATTTTGACAAATCACCATAACTTTACCATTGCGTTTAATAACTTTACATTTTTCGCAAATTGGTTTTACTGATGCTCTAACTTTCATTTAAGTTCCCTCCTCTATTTCATTAACGGAGTCCATTATTTAAAGCGATACGTGATTCTTCCACGCGTTAAATCATACGGTGATAATTCAACCGTAACTTTATCGCCTGGTAAAATTTTAATGTAGTGCATCCGGATTTTTCCAGATACATGCGCTAAAACCTCATGACCATTTTCAAGTTCGACCTTGAACATCGCATTTGGTAATGTTTCATTAACAATACCTTCAATTTCAATTACGTCTTCCTTTGCCATGTCTTATCCTCCTTACTTGTAATAAGTTTTTACGGATTATTTGACGGACTTCTACCGTTATCTAACTTTCTAAGTATACCATTTCAGCTACAATAAATGCAAGATAACAGGCAGAGTCTAGCGAGGTTCTCCCATAATTGATTGAATCGTTTGGAATAGATTGTCAATTCCACTTTCGCCATCTACATTACGTAATATGCCTTTTGCTTTATAG
>CAJPNA010000082.1 GCA_905371865.1 uncultured Carnobacterium sp. | reverse complement strand
AACGAGTTGAGGTAAGAAGTCGTATTGCAAATTCTCATTTAGGCCACGTGTTTGAAGATGGCCCTAGTGATAAAGGCGGACTACGATTCTGTATTAATAGTGCTTCCATTAAGTTTATTCCTCTGGATGAAATGGATTCTAAAGGATATGGTTATTTGAAAGACTTTGTTAAATAGAAATAGATGCTTTAGAGCAGAGGGGTTAATGATGGGAATTTCTCTCTTTTAAAGCATTTTTTTATGCAAAACTCACTCGAAAAAGTTTTATGAAAGAGTATAATGGAAACAGGAGGGGATTTTATGTATTCAATCTTGATTGTAGAAGATGAACCAGTTATCCGAAAAGGGATTGCTTCTCTTGTTGATTTTGAAAGTTTAGGGATATCAAGTGTTCTAGAGGCCGAAAATGGTAAACAGGCGATAGCAATGATTCAAGAGCAGGCACCAGATATTTTGCTGACGGATATTAATATGCCAAAAATGGATGGAATTACTTTGGCTCAATTAGCAAGAGCGGAATTTCCACAATTAAGAATTATCTTTTTAACAGGATATGATTATGTGGATTACTTGCTATCAGCAGTTAAATTAGGGGTCGATGATTATATTCTAAAGCCTGTTACCAAAACAGAAATTGAATCCTTGCTTATAAAAGTTGTCTCAAAATTGAATGAAGAAGAAAAACAAAGAAGACTATTAGAATTAGCCAGTAAGAATACCAGTCAATCTGAATCTGTTCACTTTGAGAAATTGATTTTAGAGCAATTATCTAATCCGGAATTATCTCTTGTAGAACTGGCAAAACAATTAGGATTTAGTTCGAATTATTTAAGTATGCTTATAAAGAAAGAACTTGGTAAGTCTTTCCAAGAATATGTAACAGAACAGCGCATTCAAATGGCGAAAAGACTTTTATTATCTACCGATATGAAAATATATGAGATAGCAGAAGCCGTAGGGATTGAAGATATGAATTATTTTTCCTACCGATTCAAATCAATAGTGGGAGTTACTCCAAAAAAATTTAGAAACGGAGCTAATGTATGAGAAAAAAGTCTTTAGCAACACGTTTATTTGGATATCTGAGTTTAATGCTATGTGTACTTGTAGTCATCATTGGTAGCTTCTACTGGGTTCAAAGTAGTGAACTGTTTCATAGAGAAGTGGAAGAGCATACGATTCATGAGATAGATACGAGTGCAAAATATATTGAGCAATATGTTAGTAATTTAAAATCAACCTCAATAGCATTAGCCCAATCAAAAGAAATTCAAACCTATGCCCAAAACGACCATGCAAACAACAAGGATGCAATTCATCAGTTGTTTGATACTATTTTAAAGAGTCATCCAGGCTTTAGAGCCATCCTATTTGTGACAAAAGATGGTAGAATCTTAAAGACTGGCATGGATGAAGAGATGGTAACATCTACAGATATGATGGCGCAAGAATGGTATAAAGAAGCTATCCTAAAATCAAACACGCCTATTATCAAATCGACGAAAAATAATAGTAATCAAGTGGTTATTTCTATTAGTCAGGAAATAAAAGGAGAAGATGGACAACATCTTGGTGTGATTCGTTTAGATGTAGATTATCAAGAATTAGAAAAGTATGTTAAAGAACTTTCTTTAGGAACAAATGGATATGCTTTTGTCATTGAAAAAGATGGCACGATTATTTATCATCCGGATTCTGAAGTGTTCGAGTCGGTAGAAAAACAAATGTCCGTTCAAGATATCTCCAATAGTCCGATGGATTCGATGGTCTCTGAAGATTACTTCGTTCATAAGAGTATCGTTGGAAACGGTGATTGGGTCTTAGTTGGGGTAAGCTCGTTTAGTAGTTTTAAAGAGACGTCGTTCAAATTGCTTGCGATTGTGAGTGCTGTTGGGATTGTTAGTTTAATGATTTGTATGTTTGGAATTTATGCTCTGATGCGTTATCAACTGCTTCCTGTAAAACAATTAGGCCAGGTCATGAAGAAAGTTGAAGAGGGAGACACTACGATTCGAGCACAGGAGAACGGTGCGCAAGAATTCCAAGTGTTGGCTGCTAGTTTCAATCAAATGTTAGAGAAAATTGAAAAACTCATGCAGGATGAAAAAGAACAAGAAGCACTGACCAGAGTTTATGAATTAAAGGCATTAACGAGTCAAATTAATCCGCATTTTCTATATAATACTTTGGAGACTATTATTTGGATGGCTGAATTTCAAGACCATAAAAAAGTAGTAGAAATTACCAAAGCACTCTCTAATTATTTTAGACTTTCGCTGAATGCGGGAAATGAATTAGTAACATTACAACAAGAAATAGAGCATGTACGACAATATTTATTTATTCAAAAGGAAAGATATGGCGATAAGTTAAATTATCGAATCGATTTTTCAGAAGAAATTCCTCCGATTATGATTCCAAAAATTGTTATTCAACCTCTCGTAGAAAATGCAATCTATCATGGAATTAAAGAAATCGATAGACCAGGGCAAATTGATATTACACTTCTAAAGATTGATGAATGGATTGAAATTTGCATTGCCGATAATGGCGTCGGAATGAGTGGGAAAGAAACTTCATCAAAACAGCTTGGTGGTATTGGAATTAAGAATGTCACTGAACGATTGAAACTATTTTTTGGGGAAGCATTTACGATGACGATTGACTCAAAATCAAATGAGTATACAAAGGTCTATTTACGCATTCCGATAAAAAGGCAACAAGACTTGCAATAGTTGACAAAACAAGGCTCTTTTCGTATACTTCTAAAGGTAAGCAATCGGATTGAGATTTTACTTATTAGAGAGGCTTGTCTGGTGAAAATAGCCATCAAAATCGTGCTCCCGATTGAAAACTTTGTAGAAATACAAACGCCCATCCAGCGTTATCGGAATTAGAGATGAATGAACAGCTGTTTCATTGTAAGCAAGGTGGTACCGCGGTAGGACGCCCTTGCAGCAATGGGGCAGTTTTTTTATTTATAAAAAGAAGGAGAATGAAGATGAAAAAACTATCAAGTAGCGAAATTCGTCAAATGTACCTTGATTTTTTCCAAGAAAAAGGACATAAGGTGCATCCAAGTGCGAGCTTAATTCCTGTAAACGATCCAACATTATTATGGATTAACTCAGGGGTTGCCACTCTTAAAAAATACTTCGATGGAACAGAAACACCTGAAGTTCCACGTATTACCAATGCTCAAAAGAGTATTCGTACAAACGATATCGAAAACGTAGGACACACAGCTCGTCACCATACATTATTCGAAATGATGGGGAACTTCTCAATTGGAGATTACTTCAAAGAAGAAGTCATTCCATGGGCATGGGAATTCTTAACAAGTGAAAAATGGTTAGGACTTGATCCAGACCGCCTATACGTAACTTATTATCCAAAAGATCCAGAAACAAAAGCGTTATGGATGGAAAAAATAGGTCTGCCAGAAGATCATATCATTCCAGTAGAAGATAATTTCTGGGATATCGGTGCAGGTCCATGTGGTCCGGATACTGAGATTTTCTACGACCGTGGAGAAAAATATAATAACTTGGCAGAAGATGATCCAGAAAACTATCCTGGTGGTGAAAATGAACGTTACTTAGAAATTTGGAACTTAGTATTCTCTCAATTCAACCATATGCCAGACGGAACGTATCCACCATTACCACATAAGAACGTCGATACGGGGATGGGTCTAGAACGTGTCGTATCTGTTATCCAAGATACACCAACAAACTTCGAAACAGACTTATTTATGCCAATTATTAAGCAATTAGAAGGCTTAAGCGCTGGTAAGAAGTACAATGACTCTAAAGAATTAGATGTTTCATTCAAAGTAATCGCTGACCACATTCGTGCGGTAAGCTTTGCGATTGGGGATGGCGCGCTTCCTTCAAACGAAGGTCGTGGATATATCATCCGTCGTTTAATCCGTCGTTCTGTAATGCACGGACAACGTTTAGGAATTCAAGGTTCATTCTTAACAAAATTAGTTCCAACAGTGGCTCAAATTATGCATAGCTACTATCCAGAAGTAACTGAAAACATGGAATTCATCCAAAAAGTGATTGCAAACGAAGAGGATCGTTTCCAAGAAACTATTCACGATGGCTTAGCAATCTTAGAAACTATTTTTGCAGACATGAAAGCTTCAAATGAAACAACACTTTCTGGAGAAAATGCATTTAAACTGTATGACACATATGGATTCCCTTATGAATTAACATTAGAATATGCAAGCGACAATGGTTTCACTGTCGATGAAGAAGGATTCCAAGCAGAAATGCAAGCTCAAAAAGACCGTGCGCGTGCTGCTCGTAATACTGAAACATCAATGAACGTACAATCTGCAGTACTACGTGATATCACTGTAGAGAGCGAATTTGTTGGATATGCTTCAACAACAGAAGAAGGCGTGTTAAAAGCCATCGTTGTCGATGATGAATTAGTAGAATCTGCACATAAAGATGCACATGCTCAATTAGTATTCGATTGTACACCATTCTACGCTGAAATGGGTGGACAATTAGCAGACAACGGTACCATTCAAGATGCCAGTGGTACGGTTGTAGCGAATGTGTTACAAGTGAAGAAAGCTCCTAACGGACAACCATTGCACACTGTAGAAGTATTAGCTGACTTACAAGTAAATGCAACATACACATTAGTGGTAGATGCATCTGAACGTGCGAAAATCATTAAAAACCACACAGCGACTCACTTATTACACCAAGCATTGAAAGATGTTCTAGGAACTCATGCAAACCAAGCAGGTTCTCTTGTAACACCAACAACACTACGTTTCGACTTCAGTCACTTTGGACAAGTAACGGCTGAAGAATTAGCTGAAATGGAACGCATCGTAAACGAAAAAATCTGGGCTGGTTTAGAAGTAGTGACGATTGAAACAACACTTGAAGATGCGAAGAGCCGTGGGGCAATGGCACTCTTTGGTGAAAAATACGGCAACTTAGTACGTATGGTCAACATTGGTGACTGGTCAATCGAACTTTGTGGTGGTATTCATGTAGCGAACACTCAAGAAATCGGATTGTTCAAGATTGTTTCTGAATCTGGTATTGGAGCCGGAGTTCGTCGTATCGAAGCTGTGACAAGTAAAGAGGCATTTGACCTATTAAGCCATCACGAAAACTTATTAAAACAAGTGGCTGGTGAAGTTAAAGCAATCCAATTAGATACAGTTGTAGAACGTGTGGCTACTTTGGGTCAAGAATTGAAAGAAGCAAATGGTGAAATTGCGAAACTGAAAGCTAAAATCATGAAAGCTGAAGTCGCTGATGTTTTCAACAATGTAGAAGAAGTGAACGGAACTTCATTCATTACCGTTTCTCTAGAAAATAAAGAAATGGATGAATTACGTCAATTAGCAGATACTTGGAGACAAAAAGGTGCGAGTGATATCTTCGTAGTCGGCACTGCTTCTGCTGATAAAGCCAACCTTTTAGTAGCTGTATCAAAAGATGCAAATGCAAAAGGATTAAGAGCAGGCGATATCATTAAGGCGATTGCTCCAGCTATCCAAGGTGGAGGCGGAGGCCGTCCTGATATGGCTCAAGCAGGTGGTAAAAACCCATCTGGTATTCCACGAGCGTTTGAATTATTAAAAGAATATTTAGCTAAATAAGACCATAATTAGAAAACCTTCCTTAAGCTTATGAATGAGTTTTAAGGAAGTTTTTTATTGTAAAAGCAAAGGAAAGGCTTTCTAAAAGTTTAAGAATCGGTAAGTATCAATTGTAGTTTTAGCGAAAATCCTGTAAAATAAGCATATATATTGAAATGAGGTGTCGGTATGAGTTCAATAGATGAAACAGTCCTATTTAAGTTTAATGAAAAGGATGAAAAAAGCGTTCAAGAAACTTTAACTATCGTGTATGATGCGTTGAATGAAAAAGGATATAGTTCAATCAATCAAATCGTAGGATATTTATTGTCTGGGGACCCAGCATATATTCCTAGACATAAAGATGCGCGTAATTTAATCCGTCGTCACGAAAGAGATGAGATTTTGGAAGAACTCATTAGACATTATATTCGTTCTACAGGAAGAGATGCCTAATATGAGATTGATGGGCTTAGATGTCGGAAGTAAAACCGTGGGCGTCGCCGTTAGTGATTTAATGGGCTGGACTGCTCAAGGAGTTGAAACGATTCCGATAAACGAAAATGCTTCTGAATTTGGCTTTAAACGTGTTGTTGAATTGGTAGAAGAATACGGTGTTGAGAAAATTGTGATAGGTCTACCAAAAAATATGAATAATACGGAAGGTCCAAGAGTAGAGGCTTCTCGCCAATATGGAGCAAGTCTAGAAAAAAGACTCCAAATTCCCATTGTTTTTCATGATGAGCGCCTTACTACGATGCAAGCTGAAAGGATGCTTGTAGAGGAAGGAAATGTTTCAAG
>CAJPNA010000081.1 GCA_905371865.1 uncultured Carnobacterium sp. | reverse complement strand
CAAGTTTTGCACTTCGGTTAGAACGGACATTTCCGTCGTGGCCCCCTCGCTTTTAGGAGAGGAGGAAGACGAACCGCCAGCGAATTCAAAGCTGAACACCGCCACCCCGGACTTCGCCAAGGTTTTCTGTACTTCTTCGTCATGCTCCACGCTGGCTCCGAGTCCATGACTATAGATGACTAAAGAAACTTGCCCTTGGACATCTGGAATGTATGCTCTAGCATAGAGTTTCTTGTCGTTACTCACAAAGGTGTATTCCTTCACGGTATAGGTACCGTCTGCTTTCACTTCCACGCGCGAGGCTTGTGTGGTCTCTTGGGCAGCTGTCGTCGTAGGAGCCTCCGCGTTTTCTTTCAGTAGTCCGCATGCTCCTAGTAGGAGTACCGCAAATAGTGTTCCTAGTAATTTCAATCGTTGTTTCATCGAATTCCATCTTTCTTTTCTGGTAGAGGGTCTTGGCCCTTTTTAGTAGTCTACCCGCTTCTCCTTGAAAGCTCAACTGTTCTGTTTGCAAAAAACGACCGCAAGACATTCTCGCAGTCGTTTCCATTTATACTAAAAATTCTAATAATTCCGCGTAGCTACGGACTTCCACGGTTGGTTTTACCGCCGTTCGGTTCTCCTTGCGCGCCAGGTTCATCCAAATCGTGTCGATTCCCGCATTAATTCCGCCTTGGATATCGGCTGTGAGCGAATCCCCAATCATCACCGCTGTATCTTTGTCGAAATCTGGGATATCTTTTGCCACTCGTTCGAAAAAGAGCGGACTTGGTTTTGCGACTTTTAATTCTTCCGAGATAAATACTTTTTTGAAATACTTCGTAACCGGAGAATGCTCCATGCGACCCTTTTGAATCGTCGTAATCCCATTCGTAGCTGCGTAGAGCTGATACCCCGCATCGCTAAGCGTATGCAACATTTCCTCCGCACCATCAATCGTTTGCCCTTGCGTGGAGAGGATGGCCTCATATTCGGATGCTAATTCGTGTCCATCTTTTTCCAAGCCAAAATGGTCGAATAATTTGGCAAAACGCGTCCCCACCAACTCTTCACGAGTGATTTCGTTTTTCTCCAGCGAGCGCCACATCGCACGATTCATCGGGATGTAAACCTCAATATACTTCTCTATCTCACTGACCCCCTGATTCTCCAGCAATTTCGTCAGCGAGTAATTCTCCGCCGAATGAAAATCCCACACCGTCGAATCCAAATCAAATAGTAATGTTTTATAGATCATCTTCCTAACCCCTTTTTTCTTATAATCCGTATCTTCTATATTACTTCATGCGGGATTGCGCCCTTTTCTCCCGAACGTCACCCGCAGGAAAATTCCTTTTCGTCTTTTTTGTCCGCATAGGGTATTTCATAAAATCCCTACACCCCATATTTTATTCGTAAAAATAACACGTAATCGTACAGCACTTTGATAGGCTCTGGGATCTTGTCCCAAGGAACATCTTTATAGGCTGAAATATCCGCGCAAGCTATTTTTAACAGTTGTCTGAAGTGTCGTCCTCGAATAAAGTAAGAGACGGTCCAGCCCATCCAACAAATAAACAGAACGACGAGCCATATCCAGTTATTCTCCCATAAGAGATTCAAAGCATGGTCCAATTGTTCAATCAATACCACTACGAAAACCATTCCAAACGCGTAAAGGCATAAAATCCAGAAAATGATCACGCCAAAAAAGCGAGAGTTTTCAACCCAATACTCAGAGCAGCCTTTTGGTAACGACTCCTTCTCTTCAGGATTTCCAGACGAATCCTTCGCAATCCGTTGACGGAGTGTTAACAGTTCCTCTTGAGAAACTTCTGTTGGGAAGAATAATGCGAGTAACGCATTTTGTTTTTTGATTGGTGCCTCTACTGTGAAAGCCCTCTTTTCGGCATTCCATTGCTGTGGCAATTCCTGTGCATACGGCTGATATTCATGTGGATGATTTTCTTCAGAAATCGACTCTGCCTCAACATCCGGACCAGCCATTTGCAATAAGCGCTCTACTTCGATTTTGTACAGTCTGTTTCGAATCCAGCGAAAGACAAAGAACAAGACGATTGCCGTTTCCCATATCGGTAGCAGAACTCTATTTCTTCCTGTTAAGAAAGTGGTGCCCATGGTGAACCACAAGTATACTCCAAGTGGAAACAGTGTGATAATCAACAGCGCCACCATGAATATTACTCCATCGGAAAGGATTCTTCTGGCGAGTTTCCTTCCAGGTGGTAAGGCTACAGGGGTCTTTTCTCTTTGTATCCGTTTGGCAAGTCGCGTCCGTAATTGAGTTATTTCTTCTTCACTCAGCCGTTTTTTCACGCTCTTTCCTCCCTACACCCCAACATTCTTTTCGTAGTTTGCGATAAGAAACTCCGCGTCTTCAATGTCACTCGTCATGTCAGTGCGGTTCGTTACTTTTAATTTTTTCTCTAACACTTTCAATATAGTAAAAAGTTACCAACGTTCTTTATTTAAGTTCGAGCCGTAACATTTTGACGTTGTAGCTCCGAAGCATACATTATGTACTTTCCTCAACAAATGATTCTATCTTCTATTGGTAACGAGAATTGCTTATATTGTACCATAAACATAGAGAAAATGAATATGACAAGATAGTTAAAAACCTTTGTAAATAAAGCTTAAATCAATCTTCGAACATTTAAATGTGTTAAAGATTTATCGATATGGTATGATAAAAAAAACAGAAATATCCTAAATATAAGAGGCGCGTTATGAAAGAAAATGAAGTTATTTTAAAAAGACAATCTACCCGAATATTTTTCAAAAATGGGGATACTGATTTTTTCTTTAATTGGTTGTTAGGTATTGGAGAAGTTTTTGGTTTTTCTCACGGAGAACTTTATTATCTTGCCCAAGAGTTGGGTAAATCACCAAAACCTGATAAATGGAAAAATGTTTTTTTATCGCATGGAAACTATCTTGAACAAAAAGTAAGTCATTCGGGTTTGAGTGAACAAACAAAGGCACAATATTATCTAGCACAGACCTATTCCCTTCGTTCAGCAATTCAGTTTATCAATCCTTTTTCTGACGAATATTTGCCTACCGTTCATAAAATGGAGACGGCGTTTTCTAACGCTATTCAATCACTAGGAGCCCCAGTCGAAGAATTATCGATTCATTATCAAGATTCCTATTTGCCGGGCTATTATCTTCACAGTGGTAATCATTGTCCAACATTGATTATGGTTGGTGGTGGAGATACCTATCGCGAAGACTTATTTTACTTTGCTGGCTATCCAGGCTGGATGCGAAGTTACAATGTTTTAATGGTTGATCTACCTGGTCAAGGCTCCAACCCTGGCAGAGGTTTAACTTTCGATGTAAATGCCTCTATTCCAATTTCAAAGTGCATAGACTGGTTAGAAGGCAGAAATCCTCAACTGAACAATCTAGCCATTTATGGAGTTAGCGGAGGGGGATATTTTACCGCACAAGCTGTCGAAGAAGATTCAAGAATACATGCATGGATTGCAAGCACTCCTATTTATGACGTTTCGGAAATCTTTAGAAAAGAATTTGGGGCCAGCCTAAAAACTCCAAGTTGGTTAATGAATATCCTTTTAAAGTTAGCTGGAACTTTGAATGAGTCTGCGGATTTAAATCTTAAAAAATATGCTTGGCAGTTTGGTACTTCTGATTTTAAGAGTGCTATTAATGAAGTGTTTAACCGTGCAAAGGTTGTGGATTATCAAAAAATTCAGTGTCCTTGCCTATTTATCATGGGAGAGGGTGAAGGCGCCGAATTACAACACCAAACCAGAGTGATTTTTGAAGCACTTAAGTCTAAAAATTTGCAAACTAAACTTCAAATTTTTGAAGCGGAAAGTGGTGCGGATGCTCATTGCCAAGTCAACAATTTGAGACTCGCTCATAATGTCGTTTTTGATTGGTTGGACACCTTATTTGAATGGAATCAGAAGGAGTAAATTAGATTTATTATCCTGATTATAGTCCTCCTAACAATAATGTTTGAGCAGCCGTAACATCATTTTGATTGAGTAGTTACGCCATTGGATTCATCTTAGGCTAAGCAGATACACAGAAAACTAAAGTCTTTTGTTTATCTTTGCATACTTCCGTTCATCGGAATTACCTTTTATAGTTTCGTTGCAAAAATCGGCTTTCTTGTAAGTGCACGTAGCACCACAAGAAAGCCGATTTTATTTATCTTTCTATGTTTAGACCTCTATGATTCCTAACTCTAACTCTGGGGGTTGCATTTTTATTTCCTTCAATCTGATAGTTTGTTGAAGCTATTTTTCAATTACATTCACCTACTCTTCGCCCAAGTAGGTAAACAAACTCCCTTTACAAACCCATCCTATCAATGAATTTCATACCTTCATAAGCTGTTGTTTTCGTAGTTTGCGATAAGAAACTCCGCGTCTTCGATGTCATCGTCCATATCTATGCGGTTAGCTTCTTTTAAAATTGCCATGCTCTTCTGGATCAGCACGATGAGTCCACTGATTTCTTTTTCATAAAATTTTTGCTTTAAAAAAAGGAGTAGGCACCAGAGGAAGAAGAGTGGAACGGCAAAATACAAGACTAAGAGCGAGATGGAAACAAATCCCGGCTCTTGAGCCACACGAGCGACAAGGGCCATCGTTGGGGCTTTGAAAAGTTCGGTCTCGATAAAGAAATAACCTAGAGAACCCATAATAAATCCAATCGTCGCCAGTTTTTGTTCTGCACGCTTTGGTTTCGCCTGTGTGACATCTGCTTCTTGCGTCAATGTGTCGGTCAAATAACGAAACTGCGCTAACTGTTGATTGGTAATTCGATTATGAAACGAAAACTTCATGGTCTTCTCCTCCTAGAACGATTCCTTTTTGTGCTAAATTCTCCACACATTCTTTGTAATACGCATCATCATGCTCTTTGTATAACGGACGCTTCCACACACACGTTACAACTTCGGTATACGGCGGACACACTTTACCCCGGTACGACGCCTCTTTCCATAGAGGGGTCACATTATACCCACGGCGTTCCATTTCATCCATAATCAGCCTATGATATTGATAGAGCACATATGGAGGATACGTAAAAACATAATCCACCGTCGCATGCTTCTTGCCCCAGCCATTTCCTCTAAGGGCACAACATTCACGGTGTTGCCCCAAGAGTTGCGGTCTAGGGAGCTTTCCAATCAAATCTTCATGCCATAATCTCATCACATTTCCTCCTAGAATCCAAATCGGTCCTTATAGTCCGCTATCAGCACTTCTACATCTTTCATATCCTCTGCCAGTTCCGTGCGCCCCTCTTCCCTCAAGCTAGCGACCACCTTCTCAGCAAAAGTCACTAAGTTCTTTAATTCTTGTTTTAAATCCTTTTGAATCCATAATTGATCTAAAAATAAGACCAAATTAACACAAATCAAAATAAAGAGAACGGGAATTCCGATAGAAAACCAACCAAACTGTTCCAACAATGTCTGAAACGGAACCCAAGTAAACGAACTCCGATAGAAAATGATGGCAAGTGCCAGCACGACAACCGTTGGCACAACAGGATTTCGTTCCACTTTAGCCGGAACCTCCTCTGTCAACTCTGCCTTTTCAGCTAAAAACTCAACGATTTCACGAAAACGACTGACCGTCTTCTTCGACAGAAAACTTCTAAACAACTGATTCACTGCCCTCCCCTTCCTGGAACATGCCTTTTTACTTTATTTCCCAATTATACCATCTCCGCCCCCACTTCGCCTACACCCTCGCGAATTTATAAGATACCCCCAAAAAATATATCTGTCCTATTTTTCATTCAAGAGACCCTTTCCTCTCAAAATAAAAACCAGTAAATCCGGTTGATTTACTGGCTTTTGATACAAAAACTATTTTCCTCTATGCTTTTGTTTTCGTTTTTCTTGTTTTAATTGAAACTTTCTCTTTTTCTCTAATTCTCTTTGGTGCTTGCTTTCAACTCTTCTTTCCAATTTCATTTCTTCTCTTTGTTGCTGCAGAGCCATTTGAGATTTTGAACAAATACATTCCATCCTTTGAAGAAAGTATTCCTTTTGCTTTTGTAAAATGCACTTTACTATCCCAATTATTTTGACTTACAGTTTTTCTGATGAGCCTTTAGCTTTTTCATTGCCCAATCATAATGACTTGCAGTCGCACTCACAAAATAGGAACCCAGCGTACTCCCTCCAACCCATTTATATACACCTTTTGAAAAAAGTTCTTCGTTTGTAAAGGTTTCAGCCAACTGTAAAACATCGCTATGGGATTTATGAAACATTTTAGTTGCATTTTCAAGAGAAGTATTTTGATGTTTTTTCCAAAACTCCACATTCATATCACCATAAGTTTTCCAGTTATATGGTTCTGGTAAAAATGGTTTTTCTTCGCCCTTTTGATTGGAATGTACCCAATTCAAAATAAGCTGATGCCATTCATAGAGAT
>CAJPNA010000080.1 GCA_905371865.1 uncultured Carnobacterium sp. | reverse complement strand
GACATTTTTATTTTCTTTGATCCTACATGGAGACATCCTGATTACCCAGATGGATTAGCGTTCTTTGATACGAAACATAATTGTGCTGCAATTTTAGGAATGAGTTATTTTGGGGAAATCAAAAAGGGAACATTGACACTTGCTTGGGCGACTGCTGCTCGTAACAACTATGTTTCTTGCCACGGTGGTTTGAAGATTTTCCGTAAAGAAGGCGCTTCTTACGTTGCAAGCTTCTTCGGATTATCTGGATCAGGGAAGTCTACATTAACGCACGCAAAACATGACGATAAATACGACATTGAAGTATTACACGACGATGCATTTGTGATTTCAGTAGAAGATGGTTCATCTGTAGCTTTGGAACCTTCTTACTTCGACAAAACAAACGATTATCCAGCAGGTCACAGAGAACAGGATTACTTCGTAACGGTTCAAAACTGTGGTGTGACTCTGGATGAAAATGGTCGTAAAGTATTAGTGACAGAAGATATTCGTAACGGTAACGGACGTACTGTTAAATCTCGTTACTCAACACCAAACCGTGTCGATAAGATTCAAGAACCAATTCAATCTATCTTCTGGATCATGAAAGATGATGCACTACCACCGCTAGTAAAAATCACAGACCCACGTTTAGCATCTATTTTAGGATGTACATTAATGACAAAACGCTCTAACGCTGAAAATACAGGAGCAGGTGCAAACTTAGATGCGCTCGTTATCGAACCATACGCAAACCCATTCCGTGTATATCCATTAGTAGAAGACTACTATAAATTTAAAGCATTATTTGATAAGAATGTAGATTGCTACATTATCAATACAGGGGATTTCTTAGGTAAGAAAGTGACCAAAGAAGTGTCTCTTGGTGTGATTGAAACAGTAGTCGATGGCAAAGCAAAATTTGAATTATTCGGTGGCCTTCCAGGAATGGAATACTTACCAGTGGAAGGTTATGAAGTTCCTGAAATGAATGGCGAGTACGCTGAATTAATTCGTGATCGTATGCAATTCCGTTTAGACTACTTGAAAGCATTTAATGATGCAAATCCAGAACATCAAATTCCTCAAGATGCCCTTGAAAGCATTAAGACAATCGAACGCTTTATCGACGTCTTATAATGGAAGGAGTGTTCAGTGATGACAAGAAAAATAGGAATTACAGATACAATTTTACGGGATGCTCATCAATCTTTGATGGCAACCCGTATGCGAATTGAAGATATGCTCCCTGTTTTAGATCAATTAGACGAAGCAGGATTTACTTCACTTGAATGTTGGGGTGGAGCTACATTTGATTCGTGTATTCGTTTTTTAGATGAAGACCCTTGGGACAGACTTCGTACCTTAAAAAAACATTTAAAGAAAACACCTCTTCAAATGTTATTGCGCGGACAAAATATTTTGGGATATCGTCACTATGCCGATGATGTCGTAGAAAAATTTGTCGAAAAATCAGCAGAAAACGGGATTGATATTTTCAGAATTTTCGATGCACTAAATGATGTTCGTAACTTAGAAGCAGCACTGAATGCAGTGAAAAAAACGGGTAAAGAAGCGCAAATGACAATCTGCTATACGATTAGTGATGCGCATACGATTGACTATTACAAAGAGCTAGCAGCAAAAATGCAAGAAATGGGTGCAGATTCTATCTGTGTAAAAGACATGGCCGGAATCTTGACCCCAGCTAGAGGGATTGAGCTAGTTCGTGCATTAAAAGAAGTGATTACTGTTCCTATCGTCGTGCACACTCACTGCACAAGCGGAATCGCACAACTTACTTATCAAGCAGTGATTGAAGCTGGTGCAGACCGCATTGACACAGCTCTTTCACCACTCAGTGAAGGAACTAGTCAACCGCCTACGGAATCGTTAGTGATTGCACTTCGTGAATTAGGTTATGATATTACTGTCGATTTGGAAAAATTAGAACCAATCGCTGACCACTTCAGAGTGATTAAAGATAAATACATTAAAGATGGAACACTTAATCCAAAAATGTTAACACCGGACCCACGTGCGCTGTTATATCAAGTGCCTGGCGGAATGTTATCAAATATGTATTCTCAATTAACTCAAGCAGGTGCAACGGATAAATATGAAGAGGTATTAAAAGAAGTGCCTAAAGTAAGAGCAGACCTTGGATATCCACCACTAGTAACGCCAATGAGCCAGATGGTGGGAACGCAAGCAACGATGAATGTTCTTACAGGCCAACGCTACAAAGTGGTTTCAAACGAAGTAAAAGCCTATTTGCTTGGTTCTTATGGTCAATCACCAGTACCAATTCAAGAAAGCTTCAGAAAATCTATCATTGGTGATCAAGAAGTCATTACAGATCGACCAGCGAACCACTTGCCACCTGAATTCGAAACACTTAAAGTGGAGCTCGGAGATTTAGCAAGAAGTGACGAAGATGTCTTAACTTACGCACTCTTCCCTAAAGTTGGTAAAGAATTCTTGCTCAAGAAGAATGGACAATGGCAAAAACCATCAGAAGTCGTGAAAATTTTCGCGTCGGTAAAGTGAGGAGAGAGTTATGCAATTAAGTTTATTAGAAATCTTATGGATCACAATTGTTTCAATGGGAATTGTGTTTGTGATGTTGACGATTCTAATGTTCCTCATGCAAGGAAGCTCTAAAATTATTCAAATATTGGAAGCAAAGAGCCATCCTACAGCTGGTGTGGTAGGGAATCCAGTAAATATGGCGACCGAAACACCGAAAGATAATGGAACACTATTTGAAACGAATAAACTTGCTCAAGTTTCCGCATTAGTCGCTTTAACGAAAGCAAGTGCGGATGTACCAGACAAGCACTTTGAGATTGTATCGATTGAAAAGAAGGTGGACTAAATGAAAAAATATGAAGTAGAAGTAAATGGCGAAACATTTATCGTCTCACTAAAAGAAATTTCAAATGAAGAAACAGCACAAAAATTAGCGGCTGCTCCAGCTCCTGCACCTAGTGCTCCAGTGGAAGAAAAGAAAGCTGCTCCAGCTCCAACAGGAGAAGGTGAAGTAGTGCCAGCTCCAATGGCAGGGATTGTATTATCGGTTAATAAAAATGTCGGTGATGCAGTGAAAAAAGGAGATATACTTGTGATTTTAGAAGCCATGAAGATGGAAAATGAAATCCTTGCTCCTTGTGACGGTGTTGTGAAAGCAATTCATGTATCAAGTAATGAATCTGTCGAATCGAACCAACCACTCTTAACGATTTAGGAGGCGATGGTTTATGGAAGTCATTCAACAGTTGATTGAAACGAGCGGGCTCTATAACCTAACGATTCAAAATGTCATTATGTTAATTATTGCCTGCGTGTTTCTATATCTAGGGATTAAACGAGGGTATGAGCCATACTTAATGGTTCCGATTGCTTTCGGGATGCTCCTTGTAAACTTACCTTTAGCTGGATTAATGGATGCCCCTACAGAAAATGGTCCTGGTGGACTCTTGTATTACTTATATCAAGGAACAAACCTTGGTATTTATCCGCCGTTGATTTTCCTTTGCTTAGGTGCGTCAACCGACTTTGGACCGCTACTAGCTAATCCAAAAACAATCTTGCTTGGTGGTGCAGCTCAATTCGGTATTTTCGTTGCATTCTTCCTTTCAGTAATGTGGGGAATGACACCGCAAGAAGCTGCTTCAGTAGGAATTATCGGGGGGGCGGATGGACCAACAGCCTTGTTCTTAACAACAAGACTTGCACCGCACTTATTACCAGCAATCGCCTTAGCAGCATACTCGTATATGGCGCTTGTGCCAATTATTCAACCGCCAATTATCCGTGCGCTCACAACGAAGAAAGAACGTCTTGTGAAGATGACAGAAAACCGTAAAGTGAGTGAAACGGAAAAAATTCTTTTCCCAATCATCGTTACGATTTTCGTCAGCTTATTAGTACCAAGTGCAACACCATTAGTAGGGTGCTTAATGCTCGGTAACTTAATTAAAGAAATTAAGGTAGTACCAAACATTACTAAAGTTCTACAAAATGCAATGATGTACGGGGTTACCATTATTTTAGGATTAACCGTTGGGGCGAAAGCAACAGGGGAATTATTCTTATCGGTATCGACTCTTAAAATTACTTTATTAGGGTTAATCGCTTTTGCAGCCGGTACTGCGGCAGGGGTTATTATGGGTAAAGTCATGTACAAATTATCTGGTGGTAAGATCAATCCAATGATTGGTGCTGCAGGAGTATCTGCCGTACCAATGGCCGCTCGTGTTGTACAAAAAGAAGGACAAAGAGAAGACCCAAGTAATTATTTATTAATGCACGCAATGGGACCAAACGTAGCAGGCGTTATCGGTAGTGCGATTGCGGCAGGAGTATTACTCGCATTCTTCTCATAATAGAAGCACTCCTTTCAAACAAAAAAAGAAGAAGAGAAATCTTCTTCTTTTTTTTTGCGTAGTTTGGAATGAGGTGGTGAAGATGGAAGAGACAGTTGGGCGCATCCGGGCAGTTTTTAAGTCGATGCTAGAAGAGCGTAAAGTTTCTCCTAATGCAGTGCTAGATGTGGGGATTACTATCAAAAATGGGAAGAAGCAGTGCCAATTTTGTGGGAATACCAATCCGTTGGAATTTGCGAAAGGACCTTGTATCAATTGTACAGGAGGTGAATGTTGGTATTGCTTGAAGTGCATCGCAATGGGAAAGGTGAAGGAGTGTAGTGTCATAATTGCAACACCTGAAGAAGAGCAGCCTTTTCTAAGAAGAGAAGAAGAATTAGCGCACTATAAACATATCCTGAGTGCTAAACAGGAGCAGCTCTCTTTGGTGTGTTTGGCTGTCGTAAAGCAAACAGGATTTCGCGAGCACCTTCTTTGGGCAGTGACAGGTTCAGGGAAAACGGAGATGATTTTTGCAAGCATCGAATGGATGTTACAACAAGGAAAGAGAGTCGCTATTGCAGCACCAAGAATTGATGTATGTGTGGAGTTAGCTCCTCGTTTGAAGGAAGCTTTCCCAACAGTTGAACAAAACGTCTTGCACTCGCAGTCGGAGGAAGGGTACAAGAGAGTGCCTCTCACGATTGCGACGACGCACCAGATGTTACGGTTTTACCGAGCGTTTGATTTAGTGGTGATTGATGAGACGGACTCGTTTCCGTATCGGGATAATGAATTACTGATTAGAGCAGTTCATCGGGCAGTGAAAGAGGATGGGTGCTTGCTATATTTAACGGCGACACCATCCCGGACGCTAGAAAACAGAATCAAACGAAAGGAGTTGTCGGTTTCCTTACTAGCGGAGCGTTATCACAAGAAACCACTAGTAGTACCAACGATAAGTTATATCGGGGATTTAGATAAAAGATTACGAAAGAAGAAAGTGCCAAAACCTATGCAGCAGTTTATAGAGGAACATGTTAAAGCAGGGAAACGATTTTTGTTATTTGTACCACGAATTACACTTCTTAATCCGATAGAAGTAGCACTTAGACGACAGTTTCCAAATGCAAAATTCGAGACGGTTAGTTCTAAAGAAATATATCGTCAAAAGAGAATTGCGCAAATGAGAGCAGGGGAGCTCGATTTTCTTGTGACGACAACCATTTTAGAGCGAGGAGTGACTTTCCCAGGAGTCGATGTTTGTGTCGTCAATGCGCACGAAGAGGAATTTTCAAGAGAAGTACTCGTGCAAATCGCAGGACGCGTTGGACGGACCGCAGAATGCCCGACAGGAGATGTTGTGTATTTTCATAATGGGAAAACAAAAGCGATGATACAGGCGGTTAGGGAAATCGAAGACTTAAATCAACAAGCGCTTCGAGGGAGGGAGCACGAATGAAATGTTTATGGTGCGGAGAAGAAGTTGAAAGAGCGCAGCCTATACTCTCATTTTTACTGGGAGCAAATAGAAAGTGCATCTGCGTCAATTGTGAGCATCCGTTCATGAAATTAAAACAGCATCCAACTTGCCTAGAGTGTGGACGGCTGACGACTAAAGTCGAAGTTTGTCTGGATTGTCAAAAATGGCATCAAGTAAAAGAAGCAGTACTTTTAAAGAATACTTCCTTATATGCTTATGACGAGGCGGGACGAAAGTTTATGGAGTTATTCAAATTTGTTGGAGATACAAGAGTGATGACATTGGTGCTAAAGGAGTTAAGACAAGAGTTGCTCAAGTATCAAAAGAGGGGATTCGTTCTTTGTCCATTACCGTCATCTAGTGCAAGTCTAAAAAAGAGAGAATTCAAGACGATTCCAACTTTACTGGAAGAGTGTCGTGTACCAACTTTTACACTGTTAGAACATATAGGAAGTGGAAAGAAGCAATCGGAGAAGACAAGGCAGGAACGTATGCAACTAAAGCAACCTTTTAAGATAAGAGAGGGTGTCATGATTCCAACGAAGGTTTTGCTAGTGGATGATGTTTATACAACTGGCGCAACTTTACATCTTGCCGCAAAAGCATTAACGGAAATGGGTGTTGAAGAAGTGGAGTCTCTGA
>CAJPNA010000079.1 GCA_905371865.1 uncultured Carnobacterium sp. | reverse complement strand
GTATCTGGTGATTATGAAACCACTCAAAAATATATGGACTATGTACACTCTCTTCCTGGCATGGAAGACTTATGGTTTAAAATCGACGAAGAAAACGAGCAAGCCTTTAAGAAGATGTTCGTTCGTTACAAAAAAGAAATCGTACACCTTGGTTTAGAAGATAACGACTTCGACAATGACATCAACCCACTGGAAACAACAGGTGCTTACCTTTCTCCACAAGAGTTCAAAGAAGCTCTTTTAGACGAAAACACTGTTGTACTAGACACTCGTAACGACTACGAGTACGACTTAGGTCACTTCCGCGGTGCAATCCGTCCTGACATTCGCAACTTCCGTGAATTACCACAATGGGTTCGTGATAACAAAGAGAAATTCATGGACAAACGTGTCGTTGTTTACTGTACAGGTGGTGTTCGCTGTGAGAAATTCTCTGGCTGGATGGTTCGTGAAGGCTACAAAGATGTCGGTCAATTACACGGCGGTATCGCAACTTACGGGAAAGACCCAGAAGTTCAAGGCGAACTATGGGATGGAAAAATGTACGTATTTGACGAACGTATCGCTGTTGACATCAACCATGTAGACCCAGTTGTGATTGGGAAAGACTGGTTCGATGGCACTCCTTGCGAACGTTACGTAAACTGTGGCAACCCAGAATGTAACCGTCGCATCTTAGCTTCAGAGGAAAATGAAGACAAATACTTACGTGGCTGCTGCCATGAATGTCGTGTTCACCCACGTAACCGCTATGTTCAAGAACACAACCTATCTCTTGAAGAAGTCGTTGCTCGCTTAGAAGCTATCGGCGAAGAACTAGATACCGTAAATGCTTAATTTGATGAACAAGCAAAAACATTTTTGGTTTGATTGATTGTGTATGGATTCCGAAGAATCTTGCGGATTTCATAGCCACAATAATGGGGAATCGTATTAAATGTGAATTAAAGGGCGTAGGAATTTATTCCGTACGCCCTTTTTGAAGCTTTAAAGGTGAGAGACTACAGGCTCGAACCGGTACCCCATTATTGTAGTTATGATAAAATCCGCTAGGATTCGGAGGAATCAATCCACTCTTACAATAAATCAAAACCCAAAACACCTTATATGGACATGGGCCATATAGGGTGTTTTGGCGTTTACTCAAATTCATGTTTAACGGTTTCTAGTGCGGCGGCGATGACTTGATGCATATCGTAATAACGATACTGTCCAAGGCGTCCCCCGAAGATGACTTGTGGAACTGTCTGCGCTAATTTCTTATACTGCGCATATAAGTCGTTATTAACTTGATTATTCACTGGATAATATGGCTCATCGCCCACCTTCCAATCGGCAGGATACTCACGCGTAATTACCGTTTTTGGTTGCGTTCCAAACTCGAAATGTTTATGCTCGATAATGCGAGTGTATGGCGTTTTTCGGTCTGTATAGTTCACCACCGCATTTCCTTGGTAGTTCTCCACGTCCAATACTTCTGTTTCAAAACGAAGCGAACGGTATTCCAGCGTTCCAAGTTTATAATCAAAGAACTCGTCAATCATTCCCGTGAAGACGATTTTGGCACCACTATTTAAGTACTCGTCTTTTTTCCCGAAGAAATCGACATTCAACTCGACCTCAATGTTCTCATGGTCTAGCATGGCTTCAATCATTTTTGTATAGCCGCCAATCGGAATCCCTTGGTACGTATCGTTAAAATAGTTGTTGTCATAAGTATAGCGAACCGGCAAACGGCGGATGATAAACGCTGGTAATTCTGTAGCCGAACGTCCCCATTGTTTCTCCGTGTAGCCCTTGATGAGCTTATAGTAAATATCTTCCCCAACAAGAGAAATCGCCTGCTCTTCTAAGTTCTCAGGCTCCTTGCCTCCGACCACTGCACGTTGCTCAGCGATTTTGGCTTCAGCTTCTTGAGGCGTCACAACACCCCATAATTTGTTAAAGGTATTCATGTTAAACGGCAAGTTGTAAATCTCCCCGTTGAAGTTCGCAACTGGGGTATTTGTATAACGATTAAATGTCGCAAACTGATGCACATAATCCCAAATCTTCTTATCGCTTGTGTGGAAAATGTGCGCACCATATTCGTGCACTTGAATGCCTTCCACTTCTTTAGTATAAATATTCCCTGCAATATGATTTCTTTTCTCAATCACTTTTACTTTATAACCGCGTGTCGCTGCTTCATGTGCAAAGGTCGCACCGAATAATCCAGCACCCACAACGATGTAATCAAATGGTTTCATGTGGTTTCCCCATTTCTTATTTTATCTTGTTCATTATACCATGGACGCAGGTTTCGTACCAAAATGATAAGGCGCTCTTCACGCAATTACCAAATATGGTAATGAACTAAAAAACTACCAGACAAGAGCCTAGTAGTTCGAAACTCTATTTAGTTAAAACCAAAGAAGCGTTGTGTCACTGTATAAATCCCATTCGAAAGTACTTGTACAGGTTTGTTCTTCGCCATCGTAATTCTGCTGAGTACTGCTTGGCTAATCAGATGGAACACTTCGGGATTTGCTTCTTTTAAATCAGCAAGCAATGCTTTTTTCTTCTCTTGATGCTCTGGTAGTCCACCCTTATTGAGTAGCGCACAAGAAATTACGGTAGTAATCTCTAGGTGATTTAGTAAGTATTTTTTTAACACCGGAGGAAATTGCCAATCGCTATTGAAATTCGACATCAATAACTCATTTACACGAATTTGTTGGTCGATACGGCTAATCATCACTTTCTCATTGACCGACTGATCTTCACGACCGATAAAGTAACGGTAGAAATCCACATTCATATAGTATAATTTTTTGGTATATTGCAGTGGGACGAAAACAAATAAATTATCCACATAGAAGGTATGCTCCGGCAACTGAAGGTCTGATTTACGAAGCAAGTTCATATTGTAAATGAGTGAATGCATCATCATGTATTTCCCACGACGAAGCGGCTTCGCATCTTTCCAAGTAAACACTTGATTTTCAGGAAAGGCTGAAGTGTAGCGCATGATTTTTTTCGTTTTCGCGCCTTCTTTTTCGTAAACAAAGTTCGTAATGAACACATCTACTTCTTCCCCAGTTTCTTCGAAGCGTTGTAATTGTTCTAAGATTTTTAAGTATGCACGCACATCTACCCAGTCGTCACTATCGACCACTTTGAAGTACTTCCCTGTTGCATTCGCCATCCCTGTATTCACAGCTCCACCATGTCCTTTATTTTCTTGATGGATCGCTCGGATAATTGTTGGATAAGCAGCTGCATATTGGTCAGCGATGCGAGCAGTGTCGTCTTTAGAACCATCGTTAATGATTAAAATTTCGACTTCTTCCCCACCAGAAAGGAGTGTTTGGATACAATAATGCATATATTCTTGAGAGTTGTAGCAAGGGACTGCAACGGTTAATAATTTCATGGGGTGCACCTCTCGTTTCAAGTAAATTTATCTTCATTACTATACCATTTTTCGGTAAAATTGTCAGTTAGACACCCTACTACATTTAAAAAATTAAAGACCTCCTTTTGCAGAAGGAGGTCTTTTTAAGACTCATTTTTATGCTTGTTGTTTTTGTTCTCTACATGCAATCCATGGAAGGAGGAGTCCGAGTCCAAGAAGCGCAAATGGCATAATGATATTTGAAATTAAGACAAACCACCATTCAGATGGATTTTGCGCATAATCCACTTGCGGCACCATTCCGAGAATACATGCAAATGCGGTGAAAGCAAAGCCCCAGAGGCCCATTAAGAATCCGAGTGTCTTATTACTAATGTATTTATATTCGGCATTTTTATATCTGTCCCAATGACGATATAAGAACATAAAGGCGACAAATACCCACAAGAAGCACATTGGGGATACGATAGCGTTCAAGTTTGTCATCCACACGACGACTGTATCAATTTCCTTAAGCCCTAGAGCCGGCATGACAATCAATGCCCCTGTTAAAATTCCTGTAAGCAAGTATCCATTCTTTAATGTACCGTTCTTGGTACGTGTACGAAGCCAGCGAGGAACATATTCTTTGTCAGCACTACCAAGGAAGATTTGAAGTGGCGCATCAATAGACAATGCCAATGTCGCTGTTTGTCCAATAAATTGCGTCAATGCGTAAATCGTGACAAGCACATTCCCAATATTCCAATGCTTTCCTAATACCGCAAACGCTTGGTAGGCCCCATTTCTCATCAAGTCTTGTGGAATATTGTTGCTATCAAAAATCATTCCCATTGCAAGAGAACCAAAGACCGCACAAATCCCAACCATCACCGCCATTGCAATCATTCCTTTTGGAAACTCTTTGGCAGGATTCTTGATTTTATGCACATAAGGAGACATACATTCCGCCCCTCCAACCGAGAAAACAAGAAGAGCTATGGTTGTAAAATACGAAAAGTCAAATTTCGGAATATACGTTTCAAGCTTATCCATATTTGCTGTTGCCAGTTGCAAATCAGGTTTAATAAATGGAACGCCAACTGCTAATAAAATGAACAAGATGGACATCACAAACATAGCGGTCCCTGCAATCGTTCCTAAAAATTTCAACGCACGTATTCCCTTGGTTGAAATATAAAGAATGACGAGGAATAGAGCTAAACTAATCGTTACAAGAAGTGGAATGGGAAGCTCGTCCACAATACCTGAGTGTCCTTGGAATACCCAACCAAGCGCAATCAAAATCGTCTGTGGTTTTTGCGCTAAATAAGGAATCTGAACCACCCAAAATGTCCATGCGGCAAAATAAGCCAGTTTCTTTGTGGACGTATGTTTAATCCAGTCACTGACGCCCCCTTCACTATCTTGAAATGTCGCCCCTAATTGTCCGACCATTAAGGAATACGGAATAAAGTAAATCACCAAAATAATAATCCATGATGTAATCACCACAATCCCTTGTTGGGCGAAGTTATTGACAACATTTCCCAAACCCCATACAAAATTAAATGCAATCAGGGATATCATTAGCCAACTTAGCTGTTTTTGATCTTTATTTTCCATGTTTCTAACCTCTTAAACCCAAACCTCTCATTAGTCACTAACTGAATAATGATTCACCATTAAGTTGCTTGCACGAAGCAATACTTTATCAAGTAAAGAGGCCGTTTTTTCTTCGATATAATCACTCATTTGTTGGTTTTCTACTTCAAAATCTATTGTTTCCCCTTTTTCAAGACGAGCATCTACTTGGGCAATCATGGCTTCTGCACGAGACAATGTATGTTTTTGATAACTTTCAATGTCTGCTTGATGTTCCAAATAGTGCGCATCCGCAAGCCCTGCAATTAAACGGTTTGACCAGTAGAAGGAATCCGTTGAAACCTTCGCGGTAGTGTTTGCGAAATACGCTGGAGTTGTATCCACTTGTGTAAAGAACGGAACAGCTGTTGCATAGGGCATTGACCCGTATGACACCCATTGAATCCCTGTTGTATCATGTGGACGATTTGGACGAATTTGGAGGATAGCCGTTTGACTCGTACGATTAATTCCTACCGTACGGAAACGACGATTGCTCTTACCATCGCCTATATTTCCATATGGATCATAAGGAGTCATTTGGAAATGCGTACTCATCGATTCTTTCACATCTTCCACCGTAATCTTGCGGTATGGAACGCGTGCCCATGGAATCTCAAAGCTTGTTGGAGATTGTTCCACTTCCGGGTTGAACATGCGTTGAATATCCCAAGCACGAGGCGTGTTATATAAGCGATCTTTGTCGCGTTGTGAGCCGAATGCATAGCGTGGATTAAATGCTTCTCCTTCATAGTTTAAATTGAGATGATGACGAATCATAAAGTCCTTCAAATCTGGGTCACACATGAAGTTTTCTTTGTCTTCAAAATCAAAGAAGTCGCTACCGAGTTGATTTGGATTTACGACATATGCATCATCGGGTACACGACGTGCCATCCAGTGATGTCCCCCAATGGACTCTAACCACCAAATTTCATTCACATCGGAAATCGCAATCCCATTTGACTCGTATGTTCCTGCTGTTTCCAGGAAATGTCCAAGGCGTTCGACCCCTTCGCGCGCCGTTTGAATATAAGGTAATACGAGAGTGAAGATGTCTTCTTCCCCAATCCCCGTTTCAACAAGTGGGTCGGCTCCTAATACACGTGGATTTGTCGAAATCGTTTCGGTGGCACTGACAGCAACATTATAGGCGTTAATCCCAGCAGCTCCCCAAATCCCTTCATTATTGATGGCATTTGGCATGGCAGTATAGCGAACTGGATTCTCCGGTAAGTCTGTTTCAAAGCCTGAAATCACTGCTTTATAGTGACGAGGTTGGTCTTCTGGACGTACGACAATGAATTTTTTTGGAGTAAACTCTCCATTACATGAATCTTCCGTACGGGCTACAAGCGTGGAACCGTCATAGCTAGCTTTCTTTCCAACAAGAATGGTTGTACATGAATCATGTTCTTGGTCAAATCTCATAACAATTACCTCCGTTTACTTTATTTCTACACTTAAAT
>CAJPNA010000078.1 GCA_905371865.1 uncultured Carnobacterium sp. | reverse complement strand
GCGTTTAAAGCAGCCTTTACTCGAGGTGTGATTTCACGTTTTGAATTGAGCAGTGTGCCGTCGATATCGATGGCGATTAATTTGATAGACATAGTGCCTCCTTGAAAATTGTTAAATAGAGTTAAGTAATGTTTTGAGCTGAATCATTGGACGTCTTTAAAATAAGAATCTGAACAAAAATACAATGCTTTTACATAAATCCATTACGGGAATCTTTTGGAGTGCTCCGTAAAATAGGGAAAACACAATATACCTTATAAGGTATATTGTGTTTTTTTATTTATAAAAAGTAATTGGTAGATGATGCTTACATCCTGCGAAGTTGAGTTCGGAAAAGCAGAGGCTCAAGCCTTTCGAGGTTAGTCCGCACGACTGCAAGCAGTCCCTTGCGGCTAACCTTCGAACCGTCATCGCCTCTAAACGCTTTTCCTCACATCCTGTAGTTGAACTCGGGCTCACAGGACTGACGTCCACTTCCCGTAGTAGCCGCACGACTTGTTCCAAGTCCCTTGCGTTAATCCGGTCCAGTGATTCAGTCCTGAGCGTTCGCCCTCGTATCCTGTGCAGTTGAGCTCGCAATCGCAGAAATGGCGTGCGTTTCCCGAAACGTCCGCAGAACGTTTCACGTTCCTTCCGGCGTTCTGGTCCAACGGTCCATTTCTGAACGCGATTGCTCACATCCTGTTATTTCATTTGATTCGAAAACACGTCCAATTGTGCAGCGATCGTTTGGAACTCTTCGTAGTCATCCATAAAGAGTTCGTTTTGCATTTCGCGTGTCACCATTTCACGAGGGAAGTAGAGGCGTTCGTCTCCACGAACCTTTCCAGAAATGGCTTCTACAATCGAGCTTACTTGAGAAAGTTCAACCATATTTCCGTTTCGTTCTACGAGTTCAATTTGTGTTCTTGGCTTAATAGAATCTGGACGATAGAAATCATATGGTAAATCAAAACTGTTGTTGATAGCCGTGTAATATTCAGGATCAAAACCAACAGCTTCTACGATTTGTTTCATGCGTTCGACTTGTGGACCATCGTTTTTACGGTTAAATGGCACCGATTTGAATGGACGACGGTTAATGAAACGATCGGATAAGTCACTTAAAATCGCATCTTCTTCTAAGAGCCAGTGAGAGAAGTACGTATTTAATACACCGTCATCGAGGCGTAAGTAATCTTCCAATGTCCAGGTTCCTTCGAAGAAAGGCTTTAAGAATGTTACAGAGTGTTTTAAAGGATTTGATTCTGAGTTGTAGCAAGCAGAAGCGCGTTTCAATAAATGATTTAGCACGACTTCCATCCCACGAGAAACGGGGTGGAAATACACTTGCATGTACATTTGATAACGACTCACGATGTAATCTTCAACAGCATGCATTCCTGAATAAGTAAACGCAATGCCACCTTTATATGGACGAATCACACGTAAGATACGTGTTAGGTCAAAGGTTCCGTAATTAACCCCTGTGAAATAAGCGTCACGAAGCAAATAGTCCATACGATCCGCATCGATTTGGCTAGAAATCAATTGAACCACTTGAGGGTTTGGATGCGTTTTTTGAATCACGCTAGCCACTTCTTGTGGGAAGGTAGAAGAAACTTTACGTAAAATTTGGTTCACTTCGGTTCCTTCAGATAAGATGATATCAATAGTGATTTGTTCGTGGTTTGTGTCGAAAATTTTCTCAAAGGTATGAGAGTAAGGGCCATGTCCTACATCATGCAGTAAAGCAGCACATAGCACTACAAGGCGATTACGATCATCCCAAAGGCCATCTCCTTCTTCTTGAGTAGCGTAATTTCTGGCGAAATTATCGCAAATGCGTCGAGCGATTTCATACACTCCAAGAGAATGCGAGAATCTTGAATGTTCTGCAGTATGGAAAGTGTACATAGAGGCACCAGTTTGTTTAATTCTGCGGAGTCGTTGTAATTCACGGCTGTTAATCAATTCCAGAATAATTGGATGTTGCACATGGATGTAATCGTGAACGGGGTCACGAAATACTTTTTCACGTTTGAATGCTTCTGTCATTCGTTTTACTCCTTCTTTCGTTTAGATTGTGAAATGTTATCATAAGCACTTCCAGTGTATGCCATTTTTAGTGGAAATGCAAGAGGATTTTCTTAGGAAAAGCCTTTATAGCGCTATTTTTGAAGGATTATTGTCTTTGAATAAATCGCTCAAGTGCTTTCTGGAATTCCGGAGTATGAGTGAAGTAGATTTTTGTTTCTTCAAGAGAGCAACCCATCTGCGTTAATGCCTGTAAGACGCGGATTTGTACTTCTTCAATCGTGAGGGAGAGTCCTAAAGCATCTCCAATATTCCACATGCTATCAGCGTTTACCGTTGGGAAATGCCATTTGGTTGCTTGGCCTTGAATCGCATGGTCATAAAAATCACGAACGACTTGACCGCGATAGTGTTGGTCTCCAAACACACTTAAATAAATGGACACACAAACCACGTCTTTTAACCTGCGTTGTGCAATACCAGCAATTTTTCTTCCTTGAATGCTTAAATCGTAATCGCCAGGGCAATAGGAATCGCTGACTTCAAATGCATTGATTCCACCTAATACACTAGCCTCAGGAAAGCTATGTTGAATTAATTGCTGCATCCACTCGTATGCTTGATTGATAGTAGGCATTTGTTCGTTTTTGAAAAGAAGGCTAATATTTAGGATCCCTTCGTTACTGACAACAGCAAGCCCTCCTGCTTGGCGCACAATGGGCGTAAATCCATGAGAGCGGAGTCGATGTAACCCTTCTTCTAGAAAAGGGACTTTTGTATCGGTCATCCCTAGAATAATAATATCTTCGAGTGTCCAAAAATGAACGAAAGGCCCTGTTTGTTCCTTCGTTAAATGGCGAATAATAGTTTCATCTAGAGCAAAAGGAGTCAAGATTTGTTCTAGTGAAGTGGTCTTTTCGATTTGTGTGGCGACCAGTTGAATGGTCTGGTGTTGAATCGGTGATGATGTCATAGGCTTCTCCTTTAGAGTTCTTCGTGTTTTATTATAACAAAAGTTCAGAATAGGGTCGTCCGATATGCCGTTTTTTAGCCGTTTCTTAGGAAATTATTAAGTAAAATTCAAGAATATTAAAAAGGACTAGCATAAATAGGAATTTTTTTATAGGATAAAATTGAAAAAAGAACGAAAAGAGGGAATGCCCATGAAAATTTTAGTAGTAGATGACGATCGCGAAATCGTTGAACTATTAACCATTTATTTAAAAAATGAAAGCTATGAAATCGTCAAAGCATACGATGGAAAACAAGCTCTCGAAAAATTAAAAATGTATCCAGATATCGATATGATTATTTTGGATATTATGATGCCTCGTCTAGACGGAATCTCAGTGGTTCATGAAGTTCGTAAAGAAAATGCGCAATTACCAATTCTTTTATTAAGTGCGAAGTCTACGGACATCGATAAGATTCAAGGATTAACCAATGGGGCGGATGATTATGTGACTAAACCATTTAATCCACTAGAAGTGATTGCTCGTGTGAAATCATTACTTCGCCGTTCGACCATTACACAAGAAGGTCCAGCAAACGAAGAAATTACCATCGGACCATTAACAATCAAAAAAGAATCTCATCAAGTGACTACTTCTGATGGAAAAGAAATTCAATTAACGGTATTAGAATTTGGAATTTTATTCTTATTAGCGAGTCATCCAAACCGAGTATTTAGCGCTGATGAAATTTTTGAGACAGTATGGCAACAAGAAAGTATTGTTTCTACAAAAACAGTAATGGTGCACGTAAGTCATTTGCGCGATAAAATTGCTGAAGCCACTGGAGGAGAAAAAGTCATCGAAACAGTATGGGGAGTAGGCTATAAAATTGAAGACAAATAAACAAAAGATTCTTCAAATTGGAAAAGCAAAAAATGAACCGACCATTCTCACGCTGACGCGTAAAGAAATCAGTGAACTGGTTTTAGAGGGAATTGTCACTCTCTGTGTGGTATTTCTACTCTATCTCGGCATCTTAGTGATGATTAGTCAGTTAGTGAATGAGCCAGGAATTATTTCGATTCAGTTCTCAGCACGAGAAGTCCTGCAAATTGGCACGGATCAAATGTTGCTTTATAAAAATATCTTTACCATTACTTCCGTTATTTTTGCGATTGCTTTTACCTATTGGAGATTATTGAGAAGATATCAACAAATGCAGCTGAAACATATTTTAGATGAACTGCATTTAATTGCGGAAGGACGATATGATAGACGAATTCCATTCCAGTTAAGTGGAGATATGGGACAAGTTGTCAATAGTATTAATCGTCTTGTAGATTCGACGGTGAACGCCCTGGAAGAAGAACGTGCCATCGAAAAGTCAAAAGATGAATTGATTACAAACGTCTCTCATGATATCCGGACGCCATTGACGTCTATCCTTGGATACTTAGGCTTGATTGTGAATCAGCCCAAGATTGATACGGAGGATGCGAAGCGTTATGCAGAAATCGCATATTCAAAAGCCGAACAAATGAAATTGCTTGTAGATGATTTGTTTGAATATACGACGAGTAGACCGAATGGTGCTCCACTGCGATTGAACGATATTCCGATTGTGAATTTTCTTGAGCAAATTGCGGCGGACTTTGAATTAGAAGCCCAAAAACGGCATATGGCGATTGAAGTTTCATCAGAAAACCGTGATGTGGTGCTGGAGTTAGATGCTGAAAAAATGGTACGTGTGATTAACAATCTGTTATCCAATGCCATTAAATACGGTCATGAAAATTCAACCATCTTAATGGAAGTGTTGAAGAAAGAGGGCGTTATTACCATCGCGGTTAGAAATGAAGGCGATCCGATTTCAAAAGAAGTATTGGATCAACTCTTTACAAGGTTCTATCGTGCAGAAGGTTCTCGTTCAAAAGAAACGGGTGGAACAGGTTTAGGATTAGCGATTGCAGAAAATATTGTGCATTCTCATGGAGGTATCATGTTTGCCGAGTCGGAAAACGGACAAACGAGTTTCTATGTCTGTCTGCCAACTGAAAATCAAAGCTCTTTAAAAGAAATGACAAATAACAAATAAACACCGAGAAGGATGGCTAACTGCTTTCCTTTTCGGTTATTTTTATTCGCAAAAAAGGAAGATACTTGATACTATGACAAGAGACATTATGAGGGAGGATTCAAGATGAAACTAGCAACATGGAATGTGAATGGCATTCGATCGGTTTTAAATAAAGGAGCGCTTCAAGAATATGTGTTAGAGAGCAATCCAGATATTTTATGCCTGCAAGAGACAAAAGCGCAACAAGACCAAGTAGAACTGGGAATGGAATTTAGTGAATATGAAGTGTTCTTCAATTCAGCTGTGAAAAAAGGCTACTCAGGAACAGCCATCTTTACGAAAGAAAAACCGTTATCTGTAGAATACGGAATTGGAATAGAAGAGCATGACCAAGAAGGGCGTGTGATTACAGCGGAATACGAGAAGTTCTATTTAGTGACGGTGTATACTCCAAACGCTAAACGTGACTTATCTCGTCTCGAGTACCGCCAGGTGTGGGAGGATGACTTCCTTGCTTTTATTAAGAAATTAGAAGAAACAAAGCCGGTAATTTTCTGTGGGGACTTAAATGTGGCGCATAAAGAAATTGACTTGGCGAATCCGAAAACAAATACGATGAATGCAGGATTTACAAAAGAAGAACGTGCAAAATTCGATCAAGTCGTCAATAATGACTTGGTGGATGCGTTCCGTTACTTATATCCAGATACGCTAGGAGCCTACAGTTGGTGGAGTTACATGGGAGGAGCCCGTGCTCGAAATGTCGGATGGAGAATTGATTATTTTGTGATTTCACAACCACTAACTGCCCTCCTTCAAGAAGTAAAAATCCGAAGCGATGTTACCGGAAGCGATCATTGTCCAGTAGAAATGAAAATTGAACTGTAGAACGTTTGTTCGTGTTGTAAAAATTTGATACAATAGATGTATCAAGTATAAAGAGGTATTCAAATGGCAAAAGACCATATTATCGTGCATGGAGCACGATCTCATAATTTAAAAAACATTGATGTGAGTATTCCTCGTGATCAATTTGTCGTGATTACAGGATTATCCGGTTCAGGGAAGAGTTCGTTAGCCTTCGACACTTTATACGCTGAAGGACAACGCCGTTATGTGGAAAGTCTGTCTGCGTATGCACGTCAATTTTTAGGGCAAATGGACAAACCCGATGTAGATAGTATCGATGGCTTAAGTCCTGCGATTGCGATCGACCAAAAAACCACATCCAGAAACCCACGTTCAACAGTGGGAACGGTCACAGAAATTAATGATTATTTACGTTTATTATATGCACGTGTTGGGAAACCAATCTGTCCAAATGATGGAACACCGATTGAAAGCCAATCTCTCGAACAGATGGTCAATCGTGTGATGGAAATGCCCGAAAAAACAAAGATTCAAGTGCTTGCTCCTGTTGTTGTCCAAAAGAAAGGGGAGCATAAAAAAGTCTTTGAAAAAA
>CAJPNA010000077.1 GCA_905371865.1 uncultured Carnobacterium sp. | reverse complement strand
CATCTTGCCGCAAAAGCATTAACGGAAATGGGTGTTGAAGAAGTGGAGTCTCTGACATTATTTAGATAAAAGTGTATCATGTATGATACGTATCTTACATGATACAAAATCAATCAAGTCAAATAACCCAAGCAGATTTCTGCTGGGGCTATTGAAATTTATCTAGTTATTTTTAGAATCTTGTAGTGACGTATTGGTCAAGAGCAAGTAGGGCATTTGCTACATCTTCGGCAGTATAGTCAACAACCATTTGATGGATGGTTTCGCCTTCTTGTGTTGCCAGTGACCCAATCTTGAGTAAGTCTTCATATGACACAGAATCCAATTTTACTTCTTTCAGCGTTGTTGGTAATCCAAGTGCTTTATAGAAAGTAATGTATTTATCGAGTTCTTCTTTTGGACGATTTTCTAATAACAGTTGTGTTAATGTACTATAAGCTACTTTTTCACCGTGAGTTAGAGAGTGAATGTCTCCATGGATAGCAGTGAAGCCGTTATGGATGGCATGCGCTGCTGCTAAACCGGCTGATTCGAAACCGATACCGCTGAGTAGTGTGTTTGCTTCTACCACAGCTTCTAAAGCAGGAGTCACCACTTTGGCGTTTGCTGCTGCAACGGCTTGAAGGCCATTTTCGAATAAAGTACTTTCGCAGACACGAGCGATGGCTTCTGCAGCAAGAGTTGGTACCTGACCGACCATGGTTCCTCCTTGTGCTTCAATGACTGCACGAGCCTCAACCCAAGTAGCAAGCGCATCGGCAATTCCTGAGGTTAATAAACGAACAGGAGCTTTAGCAATGACTTTTGTATCGACTAATACTAATTCTGGGTTTTTCTTGTAGAAACGATAGCGTTCAAACACGCCTTCTGCTGAATAAATTACAGAGAGGGCAGAAGTTGGCGCGTCAGTTGAAGCAATCGTTGGTAAAATCGCTACCGGACAATTAGAATCATCCGCAATCGCTTTGGCTGTATCAATCGATTTACCACCACCTAAGCCGATGACTACGTTTAGTTGATGTTCCTTCACAATTTCAGCAATGCGGTGAACTTCATCATTGGTTGCTTCACCATGGAAGATTTCACGATGAACAAACGCGCCAGCTTTCACGAGGTTTTCTTCCAATTCTTTACCGACTAAATCATAAACGATAGGGTCGCAAAGAAGGAGATGTCGATCCCCCAGAGCCAACACGTGAGAAAGACCAGTTTTAAGAACATCTTTCCCTTGAACATAACGAGACGGACTAGCAAATACTTTTTCCATAAGCATAACTCCTTCATTTTTTTGTTTACAATTTCACTATATCGTTGAGAACGATTTCTGTCAATGGAGATTCTGTGTAGTTTTAACTAGGAATCTGAGACTTTCTAGAAAGGGGAAAATCATTACTGGGGATGAGGAGAATTTTGGGATAGGCGATTCTTGTTGGGAATGATTCTAATCTTCAATGCTGTATGATTTTTCATCTAATGAAAACAAAATATATCCTAAGAAAAGTCCTCAAAAAGACTGTTTTTCCTTAACAATTCTTAATGAAAGAATTGTTGAAAACGGTTGTAAAAGCCCTATTCATGCTTTATAATAAAACTATAGAAATCAAACGAAGCAATTCCTAAGAGTGGTCCTTAGGATATTTCTTCAAATCTGGTTTTCCAGATGAAAGGGGAGAGTATTATGTTTAAATATAATATCCGTGGAGAAAATATTGAGGTCACAGAAGCGATTCGTCAATACGCAGAAAAGAAAATTAGCAAACTTGAAAAGTATTTTACTGACGTAGCTAATGCGACTGCATACGTTAACTTGAAAGTCTACACTGAAAAGACTGCAAAAGTTGAGGTAACAATTCCACTTCCTTATTTAGTTCTACGCGCTGAGGAAACTTCAATTGATTTATATGGAAGCATTGACTTAGTAGTAGACAAACTGGAAAGACAAGTTCGTAAGCATAAAACAAAAATCAATCGTAAATCTCGTGAAAAAGGATTCGATATTGTGTTACCAACGCTTCCAGAAGCTCCAGAAGAAGAGGAAACAGGATTAGAAATCGTTCGTACGAAACGAATTGATTTAAAACCAATGGATAGTGAAGAAGCTGTACTACAAATGAATATGTTGGGACATAATTTCTTTATCTATCAAGATGCTGAAACGAACGAAACAAACATTGTTTACCGTCGTAAAGATGGAAAATATGGTTTGATTGAAACAAATTAATAAAAAAATCAGGTGACTTTGAAAAAAGTCACCTTTTTTTGCTTTCTTAATTAGCTAAACAATGGTAAAATAAATAAGATGCAATAGGTATAGGTACCAATTTGTAGGACTTTATGAGTTTTAAAATATTCACCATCTACATACTTCAAGATAAGGACGATGGATGAGGATAAAAAAGGAGTTAATTAAATGGCAAATTTTTTGAGACAGTTAGTTGAAAATGATAAGCGCGAATTACGCCGTTTAGGGAAATTAGCGGACAAAGTAATTGCGTTAGAATCTCAAATGGCTGCATTAGAAGATGCTGATTTTCCAGTGAAAACTGAAGAATTTAAGGAGAGATATGCTAAAGGGGAAACTTTAGATGCTCTTATTCCTGAAGCTTTTGCGCTTGTTCGTGAAGGGGCAAAACGTGTTCTTGGATTATTCCCATATAAAGTTCAAATCATGGGTGGAATCACACTTCATGATGGGAACATTGCAGAGATGCGTACTGGGGAAGGGAAAACTTTAACAGCGACAATGCCAGTATATTTAAATGCATTATCTGGTGATGGTGTCCATGTTGTTACTGTTAACGAATATTTAGCAAGTCGTGACGCTCGTGAGATGGGTGAATTATATAATTTCTTAGGATTAACTGTAGGATTGAACTTAACAGGCATGTCCTCAGAAGAAAAACGTGCCGCTTATGCTGCAGATATCACATATAGTACAAACAGTGAACTAGGATTTGACTACCTACGTGATAACATGGTGGTTTATAAATCTCAAATGGTACAACGTCCATTGAACTACGCAGTTGTCGATGAAACGGATTCAATCTTAATCGACGAAGCGCGTACACCATTAATCATTTCAGGACAAGCTGAAAAATCAACAGTGTTATATCAACGTGCAGATATGTTTGTTAAAGGGTTGAAAGAGGAAGAAGACTACACAATCGACTTAACTTCTAAAACAATCTCATTAACAGACGAAGGGATTAATAAAGCGGAACAAACATTCCGATTACCAAACCTTTATGATGTCGATAACTCAGCGCTTGTTCATCATATTGACCAAGCTTTACGTGCGAACTACATTATGTTACGCGACATCGACTATGTGGTGGATGAAGGTAAAGTTAAAATCGTTGATGGATTTACGGGACGTATCATGGAAGGGCGTCGTTACTCAGATGGCCTTCACCAAGCGATTGAAGCTAAAGAAGGCGTTGAAGTTGAAAACGAATCTAAGACAATGGCAACAATCACTTACCAAAATTACTTCCGTATGTATCGTAAATTGTCAGGAATGACAGGAACTGCTAAAACGGAAGAAGAAGAATTTAGAGAAATCTACAACATGAACGTTATTGCGATTCCAACAAACCGACCAATTCAGCGTATTGACGGACAAGACTTAATTTATCCATCTCTACGTAGTAAATTTAGAGCGGTTGTTAAAGACATTAAACAACGTCATGAAGTTGGACAACCTATCCTTGTGGGGACTGTTGCGGTTGAAACAAGTGAATTGATTTCGAACTTACTTCGCGCAGAAGGAATTCCTCACGAAGTCCTAAATGCGAAAAACCACTTTAAAGAAGCAGAAATTATCATGTCAGCTGGTCAACGTGGTGCGGTTACGATTGCAACAAACATGGCCGGACGTGGTACTGACATTAAGCTTGGTAAAGGTGTAAAAGAACTAGGTGGACTTTGTGTAATCGGTACAGAACGTCACGAAAGCCGTCGTATTGATAACCAATTACGTGGACGTAGTGGACGTCAAGGGGATCCAGGTGCTACACAATTCTACCTTTCATTAGAAGACGACTTAATGAAACGTTTCGGTGGAGAAAAGATGCAAGCTATCTGGGAACGTCTAAACTTAACAGATGAAGAGGATGATAACTTCATCCAAAGTAAGATGTTAACCAAACAAGTTGAGTCTTCACAAAAACGTGTTGAAGGAAATAACTACGATACACGTAAAAGTGTCCTAGAGTATGATGAAGTAATGCGTGAACAACGTGAAATCATCTACTCTCAACGTTTACAAATTATCAATGAAGAGAAATCTCTTGAGAATGTAACAAAAGGTATGATTCGTCGTACTATCCACCGTGTAGTGGAAAGCCATACTTTAGCGGATCAAAAAGAATGGAATTTAGAAGGCATAGTAGACTTTGCACACAATGCAATTTGTGCGCCAGACGAAATTTCGTTAAGTGATTTTGAAGGAAAAACAGCTGCAGAGATTGAAGAAATCTTGAATGAAAAAGCCTTAGAAATCTATAAAGAAAAACAAGAGCAATTGAACGGTGACGATCAAATGCTTGAGTTCGAAAAAGTGGTTATTTTACGTGTGGTTGACCGTAAATGGACTGACCACATTGATGATATGGACCAATTACGTCAAAGTGTTGGATTACGTGGATATGCACAAATCGACCCATTAACGGAATACCAAACTGAAGGGTACGAACGATTCCAACAAATGATTGCTGAAATCGACTATGATGTGACACGTATCTTGATGAAATCTCAAATTCGTCAAAACTTACAACGTGAACAAGTACAAGGAGTTCGTAGTGTAGTGGCAACAGGTCACGATAGAACTTCTGACGACGATTCTGAAGAAGATTAATAAATGAGAGACGGCGAAGCATTTCGCCGTTTTCTTTTAGAAAGAGGTTAATATGGAAATTAGTGAAATTAGAAATGCACTTGAAGCCATGAATGAGCAAATTATCAGCTATAGGAGGTCTCTTTGACTTAGATCGACTAGAAGAAGATATCGCTGCTTACGAGCAGGAAATGTCAGAACCATCTTTTTGGAACGATAGTGAAAAAGCGAATCAAGTCATTCAAAAAAATAATGAATTGAAGTCGATTTATGATACTTTCCATAAAATGGAATTAGCTCATGAAGAAACAAGTTTATTATTTGAAATGTATAAAGAAGAGCCAGATGAAGAAGTGCATGCGGAAATCGTTGAGGCGATTCAGTCTCTTGAAAAAGACTTACAACAGTACGAATTAAGTATGTTACTGAACGGTCCACATGATAAGAACAGTGCTATCTTAGAAATTCACCCAGGAGCTGGGGGGACAGAATCGCAAGACTGGGGAAGTATGCTTCTTCGTATGTATATGCGATGGGCTGAAAAGCATGGCTACAGAGTCGAAACAGTGGACTACCAAGACGGGGATGAAGCTGGGATTAAATCTGTTACCTTATCGATTGAAGGTTTGAATGCATATGGGTACTTACGCTCTGAAAAAGGAGTGCATCGACTCGTTCGTATTTCACCGTTTGATGCAGCTGGGAAACGTCATACATCATTCTGTTCAGTGGATGTCGTTCCGCAAATGGATGGAGATATTGATATTGAAATTAATCCAGATGATTTAAAAATTGATGTGTATCGTGCCAGCGGTGCCGGTGGACAACATATTAATAAGACGTCTTCTGCGGTACGTATTACGCATATTCCAACTGGAATCGTGACGCAGAGTCAGGCGCAACGTTCTCAATTTAAAAATAGAGACCAAGCGATGGCGATGCTGAAGGCGAAATTATTCCAATTAGAAGAAGAGAAGAAGGCGGCAGAATTGGCAGCTATCCGTGGAGAGCAAAAAGATATCGCCTGGGGTTCTCAAATTCGAAATTATGTTTTCCACCCCTATTCAATGGTAAAAGACTTACGTTCTGGATATGAGACAGGAAATATTGGTGCGGTGATGGATGGAGACTTAGATCCGTTTATGGATGCGTACTTAAAATGGACGCTTGAGGAAACGAAAGCAACTGAAGAATAATAGTAAAGAAACACCTAGTGAGAGCTGGGTGTTTTACTGTTGGAAGGCAAATTGTTTTAAGTTCGTTTTAAGTAACAGTATTATTATTGGGTGAAATTTCCTATTAGTACTTTTGTGCTTTGAAACTAACCCAATAAGAATGAGCAATGAGTTAGACACAGTAGTTTATTGACTTTCTTTTCATCACTCGTGATTCAAGAAAATCTAATAAACTGTGTGGGGGAGAGACGATGAAGCAGAATAACCTCACACTGTGAGGTTATTCCTGGCTTCTGTCTCTCTCCCTCGTATCCTGAGTAGTTGAACTTGCCATCGCAGAAATGGCGTGCGTTTCCCGAAATATTCGCACGGCTGTCCCAGCCGCTTACGGTATTCCGGTCCAACGTTCCATTTCTGAACGCGATGGCTCGTATCCTGAGTAGTTGAACTCGGGCTCACAGGACTGACGTCCACTTCCCGGATTCGTCTGCAGAACGTTTCACGTTCCTTGCGTCGCTCCGGTCCAGTGTTTCAGTCCTAAGC
>CAJPNA010000076.1 GCA_905371865.1 uncultured Carnobacterium sp. | reverse complement strand
ATTCATGGTATAGTAGATTAGTATAAAAAAAGAAAGAGTGTAGTTGAATGACAATATTTCAGAATTATCCATTAGTCGCTTCTATTTGTTCGATTCTGTTTGCACAATTTGTTAAATTTCCTATTGCCTATTTTTCAAAGAAACCAGATGCTCATGTTTCTTTAGTAACGAGTACTGGTGGAATGCCTAGCTCTCATTCTGCAGCAGTTAGCTCTTTGATTACTGCTCTAATTATCGAATATGGATTCAATTCTCCTTTAGTAGCTATTGCCACTACTTTTGGTTTAATCGTTATGTTCGATGCGATGGCGGTAAGACGACAAAGCGGTGAACAAGGGATTTTATTACAAAAATTATACGAAGAACATTTGCGAGAAGAGTCTAGTTCTCTAAAGCATGTTGAAATTGAATCGGAAGACGATCCCATCAATATTTTCGACACAGAAGAAAATAAAAAATTAATTATTAAAAAATATTTAGGTCACAAACCAGTAGAGGTCTTTGCCGGGGTATTAACAGGAATTATAATGGCCTTTATTTTAAGAATGTTCTATTAATCGGAGGTACAAAGTGACTCAAGAGATTGTTGATATTATTATTATCGGCGGTGGGCCTGTCGGGCTTTTCACCGCTTTTTACGCTGGTCTACGCCAAGCTTCTGTTAAAATTATAGAAAGTTTACCGGAATTAGGCGGTCAACCATGGATGTTATATCCTGAAAAAAAAATCTATGACATCCCTGCTTTTCCTGAAATCCAAGCAGGAACATTAATTGAAAACTTATTAGCACAATTAGAAAGATTCCCAAGTACTCAGTACTGTTTAGAAGAAGAAGCTTTAGAATTAAACAAAACTGAGTTTGGATATGAAGTGATTACTTCAAAACAAACCCATTTAGCAAAGACGGTGATTATTGCCTGTGGAAATGGAGCCTTTCGACCAAGAAAACTAGAAATTGATGAAGCTTTACAATATGAAGGTAAAAATTTACATTATTTTGTCAATAACCTAGAACGCTTTAGAGACCATACTGTCGCTATCTGTGGAGGTGGAGACTCTGCTGTAGACTGGGCGCTTGCCTTGGAACCCATTGCAAAAAAAGTTTCTATTATTCATCGTCGGCCTCAGTTTCGAGCTCAAGAACATAGCGTAAAACAACTTGAAGAATCGAGCGTTGAAATGTTAACCCCTTATCTTCCTGAGCAAATAATCGGGAATGGTGAGAAAATTCAATCCGTTGTACTAAAACACGCTAAAGTCGAAGATCAAATCGAAATTCCTGTTGACGATTTCATTGTGAACTATGGCTTCTCTTCTTCTATCGGGGGCATGAAAAATTGGGGATTTGAAGTTCAAAGAAATTGTATTGTGACAAACAGCCAAATGGAAACCACACTTCCTGGTGTCTTTGCGGTTGGAGATATCGCAACATATGACGGCAAAGTAAAAATCATTGCTACTGGATTTGGTGAAGCACCCGTAGCCATTAATGCTGCGATGACGTATGTGAACCCAAATAGTCGACCAAGCACGATTCACAGTTCATCCATGTTCTAACCGTTTACAAAATTTTAAAAACGCTCAATTCATTTGGGCGTTTTTCTTTTTTTGTGTTAAAATAAAAAGCTACTCTTTTTAAAAGGGTTTCATAATTAATAAAAAGGAGGATTTTTATGAAAAGCCCAAAAGAATTACACGAACGTTCTTTAGAATTGTTATCTGAACGTGGTGTAGACATAGAACAAATTGCTGATTTAGTTTATTTCTTACAAGAAAAATATGTTCCAGGTTTGACAAAGGAAGAATGCCTAAGTAATGTTCACAGCGTTTTAAAGAAACGTGAAGTACAAAATGCTGTCATTACAGGAATTGAAATGGATAAACTTGCTGAGGAAAAGAAATTACATCCATTATTAAACGATGTCCTATCTGAAGACGAGCCTCTATATGGAGTCGATGAAATCTTAGCATTATCAATCGTCAACGTATATGGTTCTATCGGATTTACAAACTATGGTTATATCGACAAAGTAAAACCAGGAATTCTTAAAAACTTAGATGATAAATCAACTGGTAAAGTAAACATCTTCTTAGACGACTTAGTAGGAGCTATCGCAGCCGCTGCAGCAAGCCGTCTAGCACACAGCATTCCAGCAAAAGAAGAATTAGACTAATCATGCAAACATGCAAAAAGGATGAAACACAGCACTTCATCCTTTTCTATAAAAATAACGTTATACCGTATACGGTATAACGTTATTTTTTTACACTATTCTCCTAAAACGAGTCCAGCAAATTATTCAACTTTCAAAGTATCCATTTTACTATATTTTAAAAGAAAAATTAGTACGCAGACTGATAATACGGAAATGAGACTTCCGACTTTCAACCCTGGCGGATTATAAGCCCAAACAATTTCATGTTCACCTCTCGTCAGTGTAACGCCCATAAACAAATCTAGTGATTTTTTCACCTCTTGTTTTTTTCCATCAACCAATACACTCCATCCAGAATAATGAGGAATCGTAAAGGTCGCAAATCCTTGATTCGAATCTGTAACTGTTACATGTGCTTTAACAGTCGAATTAGAGTAAGAATCAATCGTAATAGAATTTTCTTTTTTGGTTTGTTCTAAAGCATTTGCGAGTGTTGGAATATCCAGTTCATAAAATTTAATTTCTTGAACATTCCATTCTTTGACCTTTCCTTTTTCAAAAGATAAATTTAAGGATGAAGCAAGATTTCCATTTCCAATTGGCCAAAGCTGGTTCGAATGGAATCGAACTTCATAAGAATAATTCGTCCCGTCAAGCATCACTTTAGATTTATTAATATTTCCTGATTGCGATACTGGGATTTGAACAAAATAAAGTTTATTTGGATTCATCGGTATCGTCCATTGGATTTGTGTCTCTTCCTCCTCATTAATCGCAGTATACTTTTCTCCAGACTGTTCTAGATTTTTAACAATCGGTCTAGGGATAGTGATTTCCTTGAGAGCTGAAGTGGAGTTTAGTCCAATGACTTCCAATAATTGATTGAGATTCGAAACTGGAGCATTTTGATTGAAGCGAACATTTCTAGCCTTCGATTCATTGGTTAAAAATCCTAAGGAGAAAACATATGGATTCTTATAGACCGTATATTTTTCAAAGGTATCTTCTTTTAAATACAGGCCTCTCATATCAGGGAAAGCCGTTTTCTCATCTCCTGTCATCATTATTCTAGAAACACCCAGGAGTGAATCGAGAATGACATTTCGATTGCTATAATTAGCGACTGATTGAGAAGTAGCTAAGCCTAATTGTCCCAACTTTTGAATCAACGAATACTCTAGGCTAGAAGTAAAATGAGAGCCTCCATTGTAACCAAACGCAATCGGAAAATTGGCATAGGAAAGTCCTTTATGAATTTCCATCCGCTGAAAATCATCGCGAGTTTGTCCATATTTTTCGTCAAACTTGGAGGCTAATGTCATTTGCTCTTGTATACTATCGCGACTGACAAAATAAGGAACTCTTCTTAAGCCAATAAAGGCGTTTAATGCGAGTTCAAACAACACTATTCCACTCAACAGCTGATATCTTCTTCGAATATTGATTTTTGGAATAAAAACAATCATTAAAACGATTGTCCAGATGACGAAAGCGAGTATTTTTTGAGAGGTATCCACAATTTTTAGAGAAGTCATCAACGAAGCGACTAGGATACTCCCAAATCCGACAGATGTTACTATTACATGAGTCCAATTAAATTCAGCTTTCCATTTTATTAAGCTCTCTGAAGCAAGTACAAATAGAAACGAATTAGCAATCCAAGAGTTTCTAAAATAGAAGCCTACGGGTCTTTGTCCCATATGCCAAAGTTGATCTAATCCTTGAATATGAAAAGACGATATCATTACAACTAGCACAATGGATGCCATGATTTTTTTCCTTAAGGTAATTCCCCTGCAGGCATAATAGGAGAACAACCCAAACAATCCTAGACTTCCTACAAATAGCTGAGGAAGCGCTTGTGGATCTCCCCATTCTTTTTCCCCGAAAGATCCAACGATAAATTTTTGACTCATTGAAACTAAGTCATTAACCGCTTTAAAGGACCATTCAAATGTACTACTAGCGCTGGCTTTACTTTCTAATAATGCACTGAAAACAGGCAACAGCCAAAAAGCAACCATCCCTACTCCAATGAGAGAAAAAAGAGCTACTCGCATGATTTTTACAAAAGTTTCTTTCCATGATTTTTCTTCAGAAAAAGCGATATACATTGTGTATAGAATAATCAAAAGACACATCATATATCCTGTATAGAAATTGGTAATTAAACTTAATGCTAAAAATACCGGAAGTTTAATGGATTTCTTTCCATAAACAACATCCTCAATCCCCAAAAAGATAAAAGGTACATACACCAAATTATCTAAAAAATTAGGATTATAATGCTGAGAAATGATGAAACCACTTAAAGCATAAGAAGTACATAAGCCAACAGCGAGCCAGTATCGTTTTGATACAGCTTGATATTTTTTCTCTATAAAATAACCAAATACCACTCCCATAACTCCAAAACGAATTAAAGGAATGATATAACTGATGACATGAAAACTCGAGATAGGAAAAAGGACATATAAAAAAGTGAACGGACTTAAACTATTAAATCCCCATACACTCGGCATTGCCCCTCCTAATGATTTTTCAAATGACCAAAAAAGTCCGCTAAAATCGCCATTCCAAAACATTTTATGTAATCCTATGTATAATGGAAAGTATTGAGAAAGAAAATCTCCACTATGAATAGAACCTTTTGAAAAAGGGGTCAAACCTAAACATAGGAAGACCCCCAACATCAATATAAATGGAATAAAAAATAACGAACTATACTTTAATTTCAATTTTGAAATTGTCATTACAGTCTACTCCTACTAGATTAAATCCACTTTTTAAAAATTGCAACTCCGTAAATTACGATAGAAAAAACAGAAATAATTAAGCCTGCCATAAAGCCATCTGGTAAATAGGACATCTCAATAGCATGTTCACCAGGAGTAATTGGGAAGGCTAATAAACTATCCCAAATTTTCTTAGTTCCGACTACTTTTCCATCTACCTTCACTGACCATCCTCTATCATATGGAATACTCGTCATCATCCAAGTACTATCATCCGTAATCCTTACCGTTCCCTTAAAACTACTTTGATTCCAGTGTCCCAACTGTAATCCTTGACGTTGACGTTCTTCAATAATGCGATTGGCTAGAGCTCCATTCGTTCGTGCTAGACGTAATCCTGAAAGATTAAACTCTTCATTCGAATCAATTTCAATCGTCAAATCTACTGCTTTCCCAAGAGAGTTATGAGCAATCTGAATTAATTGTGCTTGTTGGAATTTATTTTGGAAATCATAACTATTTCCATTCAGCAAAATTCTAACGTTATTTTTATCTGAATGGGAAAGTCTTTGAGGAATCGATACCCAATAATCTTCAGAAGACTGAGGAATTAAATGATACGTAATTTTTCCTGGCTTTGAGGAATCGATTCGTCGATACGTTTCAGGTTTTGAAGAATCAACGACTTTCATGTTTTCCAATTTCACATCATTAGCTGCTAGAATTGTTAAATAAGACTCACTAGTTTGTCCCATTGCTTGAACAATTTTATTATGATTTTGAATAGGTTGATGATTTTGAAGTTTAACCTTCGTCGTTTCATCATTCACCCCAAAAGCAATCGGTAAGATTGGACCTCCTTGATAAGTGATCGTTCTAGTTGCTTCAAACACAGGTTCTTTAGTCGTAATATCTTTTCTGGTCACCATATTTCCAAAAACATACATTTTAGAGGTATCCGGATATTCTTTCGTATATACAGGTTTTGGAACCACTAAATATTTCACAGAGAACAAAGCATCTTGGAAAGGCGTTCCTTGATAATAAGTGGTCGCGTTAATTCCGTTATTTCCTAATCGATCAAATAAATCTCTTGTACTATTTTCTAAGTTAGAACTAAATACAGATAAACCTGGATAGTCCACCATAAATGGATCATTTTTACTTAAGTTAAATGATTTATTAATACGATAAAAATCAGAATGATCCGGCCTAATCGGATTAATCGCTTCTTTTAATTGAAGTACAGCATCATGATACTTATAGGCATCCGTATACCCGACTCTAGACTGGACGATAGCAGCATTTGCCGTCAGTTCAACTACCGTGAGAGCTGCAATAACGACCCATGGTTTCTTTACCTTTGTCCAGAACAAAGCCAGAAGGATAAACATATAAATTCCGATTGTGGCTATGCGTTGCCAAACAGTCAAGAATGAATGAGTTTGATACTGAACAATCACAAAAATAATGGCCATACCGACAAATAAAATACTCGCTTCTTTTGGAGTAAAGCGTTCCATTTCTCTTAAACTTAAATAAGAAAGATAGATCAAGAAGAAAGCAATAATCCATGAAAAACGATAAAAGAATCCGGCAGGGTTTTGACCCATATGCCATAATTTACTTGTAAACTCATGAGTACATGAAATGAGGAAAATAGTTAATACAAATCCTGCTGCAATCTTGCCCCATTTTGTAATTTTATTAGAAATAAAATAGTAAAGAGTTCCCAGAATTCCTAAAC
>CAJPNA010000075.1 GCA_905371865.1 uncultured Carnobacterium sp. | reverse complement strand
AAAAAGAGTCATCCATATTATTCTATGTTTTGCGAGTATACACATTTATCAAAGAATTTATATAATCATGCTAACTTCTTAGTTAGAACTGAATTTACGAATACTGGTAAGTGGCTACGGTATCGAAAGTTGGATAAAATTTTAAGACAGGATGTTGATTATCCGGACTACAAAAACATGCCAGTAGCTCAATCAGCTCAACAAACGTTACAGTTGTTAGATAGAAACTGGAAATCATTTTTTAAGTCAATCAAAGATTGGTCTAATAATAAAAACAAGTATACAGGAAGACCGAAGTTACCAAAATATAAACCAAAAGATGGAAAAATGGTTTTCATACTTACAAATCAACAAATAAAACAGAAAGACGATTTGTTGCACTTTCCACAATCTTTTCAGGGATTTACTATGAAACCAAGATGTGTAAGTTTGAGTAACTTCAAGAAAATTAATCAAATTCGGATTGTACCAACTAATCAATTCTTTTGTGTTGAGATTGTATATAGCATTTCTGTTAATGATACTTTGCTATCAGATAACAGTCGTTACATGAGTATTGATTTAGGTTTAGATAACTTAGCAACTATTGTTACAAATACTAGGTTGAACCCAATCATTGTCAATGGTAAAGGTCTAAAATCAAATAATCAGTACTACAATAAGAAAAAAGCTCATTATCAGAGAGTTGCAAAGCAAATAAATGGCAAGTTTTACACGAATAGATTGTATCGTTTAACTCAAAAACGTAATTTTAAGTTTGAGGATTCGTTACACAAAATTAGTAAGTTTATAGTGACTAAAGCTCTTTCCAATGATATTCACACAATTGTGATTGGAAATAATAAAGATTGGAAACGAGATATTTCTTTAGGAAAGAGGGTCAATCAATCGTTTGTAAATATACCACATCAGAAGTTAATTGAGAAGATTATTTATAAAGCTAGAAATGTGGGTATAAATGTGATTCTCACAGAAGAATCATACACAAGTGGTACAAGTTTTCTTGACGGAGAAAGTCCAAGCAAAGAGTTTTATAATAAGAGACGACGAGTGCATCGTGGATTATTTGTAAGCAATCAAGGTGTAAGTATTAATGCGGATGTAAACGCTGCATATCAAATAATGAAAAAAGTATTCCCTAATGTTTTTGCAGATGGGATAGAGGGTGTAGTGTTACATCCAGTTAGAGTAGATATTACGTGATAATATTGACTAACAAACATTTTATTAGATAGATTTAATGTTCTTAGATTTTATTTAATGAAATTATAACATGGATTTTCTTTCAATGCATATTTATGTAACGGAAACTTCGAAAAATGGTACGAGACTGAAATGCAAAAGGATAATGACTTTGTACAAGAGTTCATGTTCAAACTCGGGAAGGTATATCGAATTTATAACGATATGTGGTAAATACTTAAAAATCCAAGGTGAGTTCACTTTGGATTTTTCTTTTTAGGTGTGATATAATAAATGAGTAAAACAACCAAGGAGTGATTTTTAATGAGTAAGAAAAAACAAGCAGCTGCTTTATTCAAAGAATACGGAACGGAAGCGATGAGTAGAATTCATAAAATTATAGAACTTGAACAACCAGTAGTGTTAGATTTTTCAGATGTGATGGCTGATTTCGGAGCGTATGGTGAGCTATACGATTATTGGGCGCAACGCACGATTAATTTTGTCTACGAGTCAGTTAGGTTAAAGAGACTATACGTCTTTATGGACGGAGATGTTGAGATTAGTTGTCGTGTGTCTAAATATGATGTTGACCCACGAACTCGTGATTGGAGTATTGAAGATGAACTTTTTGATTACTGTGTTGGGTCGTTATCACAATATATTGAATTAGACAAAGGATTTGATGAGCAACAATTTGTGGATTTCGTTGAATGTTGGTATGAATTGAAAGAAGACGAAAGCATTGACGACTGGGATGAAAACGATGAGGTTTGGGATTACATGATTCAAACGTTTAGTGAGGGAATTCCGTCAATGAAAGAAGAATAAGATAAGACGATTGAGAAAATGGATTCAGCTGTGAGACTTATTGAACAAACTAATAATAAACTTTATGAACGTTGTGAAAATTGGATTGAGTACTAATTTGATAATCGTGAACTGATGTGGTATCATATACTTATGATTCAGATAAATTGAGGTGAAATGAATGGAACATAAAGCATTATACGAAAAACGTTACGAACAATTTGTAAAACTCGGTGCGTTTTTAGATTGGGCGGTAAATGAAATTAAGAGTGAGATGAAAAAACGTGACTTGGGGTTTGAGAAATTCAGAGAATCACGTGGAGTACATATGAGCGACCGTGACTACATGAATTGGCGTAGCGAACAGCTTGAGCGAATTCTTGAGATTCCAACGGATTTAGTAGTGGAAATCATGGACACGAACGGAGCTTACAAGCTAAAACCAGCGTTCGCTACACGACTAGATGATATTCGAGTTGTTCTAGTAAGTAGAACATTTTTAGACATGAATAAACTTTTTGAAATGGAAGATGGTTTCAACGAAAGTTCATATGTTGAAATGCTAGAAAGATATAGTAATGGTAACGGTTACGATGGAATTAACGACGTTGAATTATACATTGACTTGTATGAAAAAATGAATAAAATTCAAGAGTTATTGGTGTTCGTGGTGCACACAGTACGAGAAGATGTAACTAAGTTCTTGAATGACTTGGAAAACATTAAGAAAACATGGGGTTAAAAGAAAGGATTGATTTGAAATGCCGATTAGGGTAGATTTAACATTTAGTGAATATGCAGCAAAATGTGGGTATATTGGACAACAATTAGCTGAGTTTCCGGAAGAAGTGCTTGATAGATTGGATGCAATTTATGACGACGCTGATTTGGTGGAACATCCAAACGACCATCCAGACAATGTTTATGGTAATATTTATCAACATTCAACACGTGAGGTGTTGGAGTACGAGTTTGGTATCAAAAACCCAACGGATGAGGATTTCGAAGAATACTCACACGGTGAGATTGTATCACGATTAGAATATGAGTATACTTATCTTGGATATGATGATGACGAGGATATTTATTATTACATGTAAAACGAAAGGATTGAATCGAGATGACAATTTATGTAGGAATGAAGTATTTGGATTATGCAGCTGACACTATGTATGGTAAAAACTTCTGTGATTTACCAGAATCAATAAAAGATGCTATTGAGGAGTATTTTGACGGAATGAATTTGGATAAAAATCCAGACTCGAACCCGGATAACATGTGGGTTAATTCATTCACTGAGTTCGACAGAGCTGACGCAATTTGGTTTGCTTACGGCCATGAGGTAGATGAAGAAGAAGCTGAGGAATATGATGAAGAAGAATTGATTGAAAAGATACGTGAGAATGGTGTATTTTTAGGTAAAGTAGATGAAAGCTACTTTGTATTTCAGTAAGAAAGTGGGGAATTTAAAATGACAGTAAAAGCAGAACTAGGTTATATGGAATACGCATCAATATGCGGTCCGGGTCACCAATTATGTGATTTACCAGAAAGTATTCAAGATGAAATTGAGGAATTTATGGATGGTATTGATTTGGTTGAAAATCCACGTTATCATCCAGACGAATTAGCAGTAAATTATTTACAACAATTCACTAAACGTGATGTAGTCGTTCATGAGCTAGGTGAGAGTGAAGCTACGGAAGAAGAAATCGCTGAGTGGGATGAGGACGAAATCATCGAGGAATTATCAAATAATTACACATATCTTGGCGAGGAAGACGGAACTTATTATGTAATGTAGTGAGGGGTGAAAAGTATGGCTGTTATAGCAGAAATTGATTACTTAACATATGCTGCTACATGTAAAGATGGTAAGCGATTACTTGAATTACCAGAGCAGATTCAACAAGGTATTGTGAAACATTGTGATGAAGAAGATATGAGATATAGTACGAGAATGCACCCAGATTATGTGGCGAATAACTTGTTAGTTTGGACAAAGAAGGACGTCATCAAGTTCGTCCATTTCAATAAGGAAGTCACAGATGAGTTCGTAGACCAATTCTCGGATGAAGAAGTTGAAATTGCGGTATACAGTAATTTTACATGTGTTGGTAAGCATGATGGTCGTTATTACATAATCGCACAAAATTTTTGATTGAAATAGTTAATCATAAAACACGTTTGAATCGTATCTTCGTACGTTTCAAACGTGTTTTTATTGCGATTTTATATACATTCAGATTTAATTTATGCTATAATGATTATACATATGAGATATTACATTAACGGAGGTATTTATGACAAAATTAAGACTTTTTGAATCATTTTCTGGAATCGGAGCACAAGCAAAAGCATTACAAAATATCGGTGTTGATTTTGAGAGTGTGGGTGTATCTGAGGTGGATGGAGAAGCAATTAAATCGTATGCTGCTGTACACTCAGATACAAGTGATGTTGAGGTTCCGAGTGAGGAAGAAATGCAAGCATACATGGAACAATTGAACATTCCACTGGATAAGAAAGGTAATCGTATCAAGTTAAAAGGTGAACAATTGGAAGCTGTGTATAGAGCATCGGTCGCAATTAAAAACGTAGGGGACATCTCAAAAGTGAAAGAGTTTCCGAGCATGGATTTATTCACGTATTCGTTTCCATGTCAATCCATTTCGTTTGCTGGATACGGTCACGGTCTTGACCGTGGAAGTGGTACACGAAGCTCATTACTCTGGGAATGCGAACGTGTGATTGAACAACAAAAACCGAAGTACTTGTTAATGGAAAACGTAAAAGCTCTATTGTCAGTCAAACATAAACATAATTTTGACATTTGGAAAGAATGGCTTGATGACATGGGTTACACCTCATACGTTATGGTGCTGAACGCAAAACATTTCGGCATTCCACATAATCGTGAGCGTGTGTTTATGGTTTCTGTTCGCAAAGACGTGGACACTGGGTTTGAGATTCCAATTGGTCGTGAAATCGATGTTAAAATTTCTGACTTTGTAGATTATAGTGTGGAAGCTCGATTACCAATGGATAAGCAACGAGATATTGTGAGACGTGACGCTAGTTTACAAACTCGTATCAAGAATGAGTTAAACGGAATTGAACATGAGATTCCAAAACACAGAATTGACGGATTGGGTCAAGTGTATGCGACATTTAGAAGTACAGTTGTTACAAACCATGAAAGTTGGTATGTGCAAACATTGACAACTGCAAATCAAAAAGTGTATTTAGGTGGTATTTCTACTGAGAAGTTGTATGATGATTCTGACGACTTGGTGAATTATTTCTGGAGTCGTGAGTTGTCAAGTCGTGAGTACTGGAGATTGATGGGATTCACTGATGAGGACTACGACAAAGCATTTAAAGTGACACGAGTACCATACTTGTATCGACAAGCTGGGAATTCGATTGTAGTTCAAGTACTGGAAGAGATATTCACAAATTTACTGAAAAAGTAGGTGACTTGCATGAGTGGTGGAGGCAAAACGGTACAGGGAATTGCAACGGAAGAACAATGGTTGGAATACTTGGAAGGTGAACCGAAGTTCTCGAAATATGTCACATTTGAGAATTGTGTGTTTCGAGGTGAGCACGTTCTTGAGAACACAATCACGAAAGAAATTACGTTGAATAACTGTGTGTTTGAGGGTGAAGGTACGTTATTTGATTTGATTGAAGGTTCATGTGTTCGATGTTTAGAACTGAACAACTGTGATGGTGTAAATCAAGCGATTGACAACTGTTGGTCTGATTTAGACAAAATCTTTGACAAATTGACAATTGTAATTAATGATAAAGTGGGCGAGTAATTCGCTCACTTTTTATTTTAGGTCTGTACTCAAATGAGAAATATGCTATACTGAAAAGTGAGATATTGACAAGGAGACGGATTATCATGAGAATGACAGATGAGCAAATTATTAAAATTTTAGAAACATTACCAATCAACTATTATACAAAATCGAGCAATAAAGTAAGTCAGGTGTACGACCGTGCACATTCTTCGACATATATTGATATGGTGAAGAATGAAATCACAATTGGATTGCGTATGTTTGACAAGTTGGATGTTGTTGACGAATCTATGGTACGTACATTGTTTTACCACGAGGTCTCACATAGCATTTTGACTAAAATGGACTTGTTGCAACAAAATAAGTATACGTCCCAGTTTGTGAATAAATACAGACAAACAGAAGGTGACATTCGATTACCAGAAGATGAGTTTGCTCGAATTATTAATATTATTGAAGACGCTCGTATCGAGAACGCATTAAAAAATTACTATATCGATGTTGACTTTCCACGATTTCGTGGAATGGTGCATAAAGATATACTAGATGCTCAAGACACACCAGAACTTCGATTTGCTAAACCGATGTTGATGGGTGTTAAAAACAAATATTATATTCGTATTATGACTGAGTTACAATACTTACTGAAAGTCAATGTAACAACAGACGACTATGCTCGCATTTTAGCAATTTACTACGATATCATTGTGGATTTTTATAACAATGAAAGTCCCGAAGGTAATGATGGTGACGAACAACAAAGCAATCAAAACGGTCAAGAGAATCAAGAGAATCAAGAAAATCAAGAGAATCAAGAAAATCAAGAGAATCAAGAGA
>CAJPNA010000074.1 GCA_905371865.1 uncultured Carnobacterium sp. | reverse complement strand
TTAGCGCCGATAGTAGTTGGGGGTTTCTCCCTGCGAGGGTAGGACGTTGCCACGCAAACTGTGTAAGCTGGGCCTTGTGCCCAGCTTATTTTGTAGAGATTTTTATGTTGAAGCCATTTTGTTTTATAGGAATTTTGAGAGGAAGTTTGCTATAATGAAACGGATGATAAAGGAGGAGGTAGAATGATGAAATGGATTAAAAGCACGATGATTATAGCGTTTCTATTCATTTTGACGGCTTGCGGGAAGAGTTTATCGACCGAAGCAGTGCAAGAACAAGTAGTCACTTCTGCTGACTCGATTTCGAATTATCATATTACCGTAAAGCAATCGGACTATAAAGAAGGGACGAAAACTCCTTCTGCCCAAACCATTGCCAGTGCGAGCGCTTGGAAAGATGGTACGGGATACGGTTCTAAAATCGACAAGACTTCCGGGAGAGTGACAAATCAACTCGAAGTGATTGCCGATGCGAATATTGGTTTTATTCGCTATTATCACGACAAATGGGAAAAAACTATTACAGCGACTTCCAGTTTACAAAATACGGTCGTTTTTCCGTATACAAAACTCATTCAATTTACCAAAGAAATCCATCAACTCGTTCCTTGGACGAAGGGGTGGCAAAGTTATGAAAAATCCTATTCTGGAGACGATGAAACGATTCGAAAGGCGGTAACTTCAATCCTTGGAATTGCGACGAATGATACGTCGAAAGTGGAGTTGAAAATCAAGACCGATGCCACTGGAAATCTCATCACAAATGTGGAGATTAAAGTGTTCGATGAAGGCGAGCAAACCCGCAAAGAATATACGATTGCGTACTTACAATTCAATGAACAACAAAAGAAAGCTTTGCCTCAGTAAGGGCAGAGCTTTTTTCGTAAAATAAACCGGTATGACTACAAAAAAGAGCGTATTTTTGATACAATAGAAAAGAACAAAATATTGCGAGAAATGAAGAACATTTTGTAGACATGCGAGAGGGAGAATGCTTGCATTCTCCCTTTTTTAGAACAAGAAACATGGAGGAAGAGTATGGGACGTGTAATATCCGTTGCCAATCAGAAAGGTGGAGTTGGAAAGACGACTTCAACCGTAAGTTTAGCGGCTGCGTTGGCGGTCAATGGCAAAAAAGTATTAATTATTGATAGTGACCCTCAAGGCAACGCAACAAGCGGTCTTGGCGTACAAAAAGGGGAACTTGAACAAGATGTATATGATGTTTTAGTCAACCAAGTACCGATGGCCGACGTAATTGTTCCGACGAGTCGTGAAAACTTGATGATTGCCCCTTCGACGATTCAGTTAGCAGGAGCAGAAATCGAGTTAACCAGTCAACCACGTCGTGAGCAACGATTGAAAGAGGCTGTGAAGAAGATTAAAGACGATTATGACTATATCTTTATCGACTGTCCTCCTTCACTTGGGCATTTAACGATGAATGCTTTCACCGCTAGCGATACGGTATTGATACCTGTACAGTGCGAATATTATGCGTTGGAAGGATTGTCGCAACTCATGAATACCATCACGATGGTCCGCAAGCACTTTAACCCTCAGTTGAAAATCGAGGGCGTTCTTCTAACGATGTACGATGCGCGTACGAACTTAGGGAACGAAGTGAAAGAGGACGTGATTAAGTATTTCCGTGAGAAAGTCTATAAAACGATTATCCCTCGAAATGTCCGTCTATCTGAGGCGCCAAGTTATGGGCAAGCGATTGTGGACTATGACCCCCGTTCTAGAGGAGCGGAAGTATACATGGAGTTAGCAAAGGAAGTGTTGGCACATGAGTAAAAATCAAAAAGGAAAAGGCCTTGGACGTGGAATCGACGCGTTGTTTATGAATGACTTAGATACCCTCGATGCCTTAGAACAAGTACAAGAAACCGAGAAAATTCAACAGATTGCTGTGTCAGAAATTCGTCCAAATCCTTATCAGCCGCGTAAAGAGTTTGATGAGGAAGGATTAGCAGAACTTGCAGAATCGATTCGCCAAAATGGTGTTTTCCAACCGATTATTGTTCGCAAGTCTAAAATTAAAGGATATGAATTAGTTGCTGGGGAACGTCGTCTGCGTGCGTCTAAATTAGCTGAGAAAGAAACGATTCCAGCCATCGTACGTGACTACTCAGAAGAAACGATGATTCAAATCGCCGTTGTTGAAAACTTACAACGCGAGAATTTGAAGCCTTTAGATGAAGCGATGGCGTATCGGACATTAATGGATTCATTGAAATTAAAACAAGAAGAAGTGGCAAGCAGAGTAGGGAAGAGTCGTTCATATGTGGCGAACTTCTTACGATTATTAACCTTGCCAGTACCGGTACAAGAACTCGTACAAAATGGATCTCTTTCAGCCGGGCATGCACGTACGCTTCTTGGATTAAAAGACCAAACAAAAATTGGGGCTGTGGCTAAAAAGGCTGTGAAAGAAAATCTAACGGTTCGTGCCTTAGAAACTTTAGTCCAATCCATCAATGAACCTGTTAAGAAAACAACGAAGAAAATCCAAAAACCGAAAAAATCGATGTATATCGTTGAATCGGAAGAACGTTTAATGGATAAATTCGGAACAAGCGTGCAAATCGTTGAAAAAGGAGAACGTGGAAAAATCGAAATCGAGTATCTTTCTCAAAAAGATTTAACCCGTATTTTAGAAGTATTAGAAATCGAATTAGACGATTAATAAAGGAGTCTTTATGAAAGCAGGAACAACGTATCAATTACACGATCATGTGGAAATGAAAAAACCGCATGCGTGCCAAACGAATTCCTGGGAAATCATCCGTATGGGGATGGACATTCGTATCAAGTGTGATCACTGTGGTCAAATGGTCCTAATGCCAAGGCGGGAATTCGAGAAGAAGATGAAAAAGGTGACGATTTCTGTTGCCGAAGAAAACAAATAAAAGAAAGAGTGTGACAAATGGCCTTAACAGCTGGAATCGTCGGCTTACCAAACGTTGGGAAGTCAACATTATTTAATGCAATTACAAAAGCAGGGGTCGAAGCAGCGAACTATCCGTTTGCGACGATTGACCCAAACGTGGGAGTGGTAGAAGTGCCAGACCTTCGTTTACAAAAATTAACGGAATTAGTCAAACCTAAGAAAACTGTTCCGACGACCTTTGAATTTACAGATATCGCGGGTATCGTTAAAGGGGCAAGCCGAGGGGAAGGTCTTGGGAATAAATTCCTAAGCCATATCCGTCAAGTAGATGCGATTTGCCAAGTGGTTCGTTGTTTTGAAGACGAAAATATCACGCACGTAGCGGGAAAAGTGGATCCAATCGCAGATATCGAAACGATTAACTTAGAGTTAGTATTGGCCGACCTTGAGTCAGTGGACAAACGGATTGCTCGCGTGGCAAAAATTGCGAAAACAAAAGATAAAGACGCGGTGGCAGAACTTGCTGTCTTAGAAAAAATCAAACCGGTGTTAGAAGAAGGTCAATTAGCGCGTACGATTGAATTCACAGATGAAGAACTTCCAATCGTGAAAGGCTTGTTCCTTTTAACAACGAAACCAATGCTGTACATCGCAAACATCTCTGAAGATGACGTGATGGAAGGTGGCTATAATCAATACGTGCAATTAGTAGAAGACTACGCAGCTAAAGAAGATGCAGAAGTCGTTGTTATCTGTGCGAAAATTGAAGAAGAAGTGGCAGAACTTGAGGAAGAAGAAAAACAAGCCTTCCTAGAAGAGATGGGAATTGAAGTTTCCGGATTAGACATCTTAATCCAAAAAGCGTATCACTTATTAGGATTAGCGACTTACTTTACAGCTGGGGAGCAAGAAGTACGTGCGTGGACATTCCGCCGTGGCATGAAAGCTCCGCAATGTGCGGGAATCATCCACTCAGACTTCGAGCGTGGATTTATCCGTGCCGAAACGGTTGCGTATGCAGATTTGCTCGAATATGGTAGTATGACAGCCGCAAAAGAGAACGGAAAAGTTCGACAAGAAGGTAAAGAATATGTCGTACAAGACGGCGACGTTATGCTCTTTAGATTTAATGTATAAGGATATCGGAGGATTATAGTATGTCAGAACAAAACCTATCAGTAGAAGAACAAGTATCAGTAGATACATTGAAAGCAGAATTAACAAATAAAAATGAACAATACGTTTTCCAATTAGAACGTGAATTAAAGGAAGCAGGATTTGACGTGGCACAAATCGAGAAAGAATTAGCACTTATGCTTCCTCAAATCATCGAACATCAAAAATCAGGAGTGACTGCACGTCAATTATTCGGAACGGTAACAGAACGCGTGCATGCGATTGTAGACGGACCTGCTAAAGATCCAGATGCAAAATCTCCAGATTGGCAAATCGCTTTAGATGGTGGTTTATTAGTAGGTGGATTATTCGCTCTAGTAACAGGAGTGATGTTGATGTTAAATCCAGATTCAGGTTCACAACCAATGGGCTTATTAACACTAATTATCAACTTTATCGCAGGAGCGTTCGTAATGTTAGCTATTTCGAAAAATGCTCCTAAATTTGACAACCCAAAAGGCCAACGTGGGTACATTCGTTACTTAGTAGTGAGCACGGTAGCGATGGTCGCATGGTTACTCTTAGTTGTTGCAAGCCAACACTTCATTCCAAGTTTTATCAATCTTGTAATGAGTTATGAATGGTACTTGCTCATTGGGGGAGCAGCTTTAGCAGCTAAATTCTACTTGAAGAAAAAATTAAATATTGTTGGATCAGTAATGTAAGAGAGTACAAACAAGTGTGAGATGATGGCGAAGTTCCTTCGTGGACAATCCCGCAGTGATTTCACACTTTTTTTGACAGTTTAGAGGTGAAAACATGAATCGAAAAATACGTTACATCATTACGTTTTTATTAGGATTAGTGGCCTTTTTTGGATTTAGCTCGAGTGTCGATGCTCGTAGCTTAAAAGTAGACAAGTACGATATTACCGTGAATATTTTAGAAAACGGTGATGTACAGTTTCAAGAAAAAATTACGTTTCAGGCAGATGGTTCTTATAATGGAGTGTTCTATAACTTAGACTACTCAGGTTTTAGAGAACCAACGGATGTCACTGCCTTTTTGGAGACGGGTTCTGGAGCGGTAGAAATGCCTCAAAATTCGACGGGAACGAGTGGCACCTATCAGCTCACTCATGAAGGGGAAAAATTAAAATTTAAAGTCTTCACACCGTTTTCGAATTCGAGAAGAACCATTACCTTCCAATATACGATTCCAAAATTAATTACAAATTATGAGGATACAGCGGAATTAAACCGTAAAGTCGTTGGTACACAGTGGGAAATCGACCAAGAAAACATCACGGTCAAGGTGAACCTTCCAGGGAATGCGTCTAAAGAAACGCTTCGTGCGTGGGGACATGGGGCAGGACAAAACGGGAATGTAAAAATTGCTGATGATTACAAGTCCGTGACCTTCACAGCTCCTTCTAACAACAGTGGAGATTTCGTTGAAGTTCATATGATTTTCCCACAAACATTGACTCCAGCAAATACCAATGTAGTGAACCGAAAAGCCTTTGATGAGATTGTGGCGCAAGAAGAAAAGTTGTTGCAACAAGAAGAAGGCATGAAGACGCTAGGGTCTATCGGTGTGTACATCGGTTGGATACTGATGTTCGTTAACTTAATCTTTGCGTGGATTAAAGGCTTTATTGCTAACCGTAAGAGACTGCAAAAAGTTCCTCACGTTCCAGATCATCTCTTTGAAATTCCTGAAGATATTACTCCGGCTATTATGAACAAAGCGATTTATGGCAAGAGTACGATGAAAGATTTAAGTGCAACGGTCATGGATTTAGTCCGCAAGAAGATTTTAACCTTGTCGGAAACACAACCACATGAAATTAAACTCGTTGGAGATGTATCGAAACTTCTTCGTCACGAGAAATTAGCAGTGAAATTGCTCTTTGAAAACGTGGGCGGCGGAGATGATACCATCTTCCTAAAAGATATTAAAGAATACGCTGAAGATCATCCAAAAGCGTATTATAATGCAGCCACTAGTTGGTTGAATGCGGTGGATACGGCTGCAGAAAAACATCGTGTCGATCGTTTTACAAAAGGAGAACCAGAAGCGAGAAACTATTTTGCAGGTTGTTTTGTATTCCTACTTGTAGCAGCCACTTTCGGTTTAAGCCTTTTAAGTAAGAACCCAGTATTGGCTGCCCTTACGTTTATCTTTGCCCTTGTTTTCATTCCTCTGACATTAATCGGAGGAGGAGCAGCAGCGAAAAGACGTACGCTTGAAGGAGAGTACCGTTACCGTCAATGGCAAGCCTTTAAACAAATGCTGAAAGATCTCTCTCCAATGAAGAGAATTGAAGATTTACCAAGTATTCAACTGTGGGATCACTTCTTAGTTTACGCTATTTCTTTAGGTGTAGCGGAACATGTGATTAAAGTGTTGAAGAAATTAATACCAGACCAACTACCAGACAGTGTGTTCTATTCAAGTCAAACAGGAACGATTTATTATCCTATTGCGGACTTTAATAGTGCCTTCTCAAGCTCATACAACAGTTCTAGCTCTTATGTGAATGGAGGTAGTAACTCTGGCGGGTTCGGCGGAGGATTCTCTGGCGGATCGAGCGGCGGTAGTGGTGGAGGATCCGGCGGTGGCGGATTCTAACGAAGGAGAATTTATGTTAAATGAAATGATGCACAGACC